>JBHLLE010000226.1:0-6394 GCA_048885945.1 Candidatus Hermodarchaeota archaeon
TGGCCTAATTTTGAACTTCTTGATGATGTGCCAGCGGCAAAATCTTGCATATCTACTACAGCAACTTTCAATCCCCTCATGGCTGCTTCTCTAGCAACTCCCACTCCAGTAATACCCGCTCCAATCACTATTACATCGTAATTAGTTTCCTTTAATCGATTTACGATTTTATCTCTATTTTTATAATTCCACAATTGATCAAATAACTTGGTTTCTAAGTCACTCATTTATATCACATTGTTTAAAATTATTTAACATACTTAAGATTTCTAATTTTACACTATTAAAAGAAATAAATTGATAGTCAATATGTTGACTATCATTAATCAAGGATATTTATACTATTTTAAAAGTTTCTTAACTCCCTTTAATGTTTCTTCTGCTTCAAATAAACTTACTTTATCGCCTGTATCCTTCAAAATATCAATAGCTTTTCTTAAGTTAGTAATTGCTTTACCTAAATCATTCATATCTGCATGTGTTTTACCTAATTCAATTAATAATTTTCCCATCTTGATTCGATCACTGAGCTTTTGAACTATTTGATAGGCGTTTCTATAATTTTCAAGTGCTTCGGGGAACTTTTGTTGACTTTTATAAGTATCTCCGATATTAGTTAATCTAATAACGTGTCCAGCTAGATTTCCCGATTTTTTATCGTATTTTAGTGCTTCTTTTAATTTTTCAATTGCTTTTTCGTAATCTTCTTGTTTAAGATAAACCAATCCCATATTATTAAGGCGAGTGGCCATTCCGTGATAATCTCCTCTTCCTTGAGCGATCTTAAAAGCTTCTTCAAAAAGTTTCATTGCTTCCTCATAATTTCCCTTTTCAAGATGAATTAATCCAATGTTGTTTATTCTGCTTCCTTGAAGCTGTTGATTGCCCATCTCTTTATTAATTTCTAATGCTTTTTCAAAAAAAGATAAGGCTTCATCAAATGCTTTTTCGTTATAATGATAAACACCCATAAGATTTTGAAACTCTGCTTCCATTTTCTTAGATTTAATCTCTTGGGCAATTTTTAGTCCTTTCTGAGAACATCGGTAAAAATCATCTTTGAATCCTAACTCCAAATAAAGATCAGCGGTGCTTTTCCATTTAAGAACTTCGGGAACGTTAGGAAATTTTTTATTTATCCAATCCTGAAATTGAGGGACTTTAGAGGTTTTCGATTTATCAATCTTCGGTATTTGTTCTTTATCAAAAAGTAATGCCCATAATTTTTCTTCAATAAATTTACTAGTGTTGGTTTTTATCATAATAACTTGGGCCTCTGTATTAGAAGAAATTTCAGCAAGCAGTCTTTCCGTTCGATTTAATCCCTTTGGAATAACAAAAGCAGCTTTAGGATCAAATTCGTAAATTTCAAAGCTATCTTTTTTATGATGATCAATCCATATTAGACTCTTTATATCAAACAAAGTTCTTAGCACTGGTGCAATATCGAAGTCATCACTCCCCGAATAGCCCATTATAATTATAGTTTCATTTTTACTTATTTCTTTAAATGAGTTTTTCTTGTGGGGTTCTAAAGATAAAACTACATCTCCTTTACCAAATGCGCTCATAGTTGTCATTAAGGAATCTGTAGTTTTAATGTTTGTAATAACATTCTTCTTCGCACCATGAAGTTTATAAATCGGAAAGTTACCATCAGAAAACGATTCATTTGGATTTTGATTATTTATAAAATCGTGTTTGGTTATAACAGGTAAAATATGTGATTTTTTATCGTCAGGAAGTAGTTTTTGTAATCCATATTCAATCAGGTAATCGAAATTGGTTGTATAAACAGCATGACCCTTCATAATCGCTTGCGCGAGAAAAAGATGAATTAGATTTGGTTCCGTTCCAAATTCAAAATAATCCATAAATTCTAAACCATAATCGATATAGCGTTGGATTAATTCAACAATCATTTCATACCGAAGAGTTTTTAACGACAATAAATTCTGTATTTCTTCTATAGGGGCGCAAAGTTCTAATAGATATTGAATGAATTGCGGTGCGGGGAGAAGATTTGCGGGAGGGTCTATCGATATACCTGCTCCAACCATAAAAATATACCGATTCTCGGAAAAAATTAGGTTTTCAACCGATTTTTCATACGGTTTAATAAGTTTTTTTTCACTCATAACTAAGTGGACTCCTATATTTTAATAAAAATAGAGAAGAAAAATTCTGTTAAAAATTTTCTTATGATTGTAAAAAGTGAATAAAATAATATCAATAAAGAAATCGAATAATACTCTGCTTTATTGAATGCTAAGTTTTTCTATTAATAATTTTTCAAGAATTAACGGCATGGAATATACATCGTAATAGTTATGTTCTATTATTTCTTTAATTAAACCAATATACCTTTTACGATCTTTCAGATATTTCCTATAGTAAAATCCTACTAAGTTACTCGGTAACTCGTTTTGCCTTTTTAAACCAAGAAGGCTTTCCTCCATATTTGTTAGAGTATAATTATTAAACAAACCTTTATATCTTCTACGACAATTGTGATATAAGTCAATGTGATGATAAATTGTATTGCTTTTTTCAAAGGGAACATCATCTTCTGAAATCATAGGATTTTCATCGAAAAAATACAAAAATCTATTTGCTAAATAAGGAATATCAAAACTTTTACCATTATATGTGACAAAACATTTATATTTAGGAAGGATTTTGCTTTTAAAATACTCACAAATAGCAATTTCCTCTTCCAATTCTCGTGCAAACAAGATTTTAATTTCAAATTTATTATTTCTAAAAAAACCAAAACCTATAATAATAATAGGAGAGTCGTATATTCCAAGCGTTTCAATATCGAGAAAAAGAAGATCTTCTTTATCAAAACAGAAGCTAACGTCTATATCGTAAACATATCTATTTTCACGTAATTTACTGTAATTCTTTTGCTTAATTAGATTTAAGAGATTCATAACAGAATTTCTATATCTTAAATGAAATTTTAAATCGTAAAGATTTCTAACTCCTCTCCGATATAATTGTTTTTCAATATTTTCCCCAATAAAATACACCGTTTTTAGATTTCTAAGAACTTTTTTTTTAGCCATTGAGAGATTTACATTACAAGAAATTTCAGAGTCTTCCCAAGTTAATTCCATAAATTTGCCCATTCCATTACTGATAATATTATTATTTCGAAATATATCTTCCAACTTCTTACCACGGTATTCCTCTATAAAACGAGTGATATCAACGCTTTCGAAATTATAGTAATTCATTACCTATATTAATTAAAATACGATATTTAATAATTCATTCTGTAATGATTTATAATAAAACTAAACGTAGGAATGCTAATTCAATAATTTAAAAAATTAATACTAGAAATAATAAAAAAAAAAAAGAAATATACTTTGACAAAAAAGTCAAAAACATTTATATATCACAACCTATGTTCTTAGATAAAAAATCTAACAAAAAATTAAAACCCAAAATTTTCTGATTAAATCGTATTTTAAGAAAAAAGTCCATGAGAGTCTATAATCATATGCAGATAAGTGAAGAGAGTGTTTACGACGATTTCTGTTTTAAAATGTATATAGATTACGATAAGAAAAATCAAATTTTTTATCATAACTTTTACTTCGATGAGTATAAATTCGTTCTTAAGATTGCTCTAATTCCTCCCTTAAATGGTGAATTTGGAATTTTTAATAATGATAAAAAATATGTATTTGGTAATAATTCCTTTGACTTAAAACTGGAAAAATTTGATTTAACAAAGTATGTGTACTTGCTTTATTACGAATAAAAAAAATAGTTATTTGATATATCTAAATCTAAATAGGAGTATACATTGATCGTTTACTTTTTAAATTAATTAAAAGCTAAAGATCAATCCTTGGAATTATATCTTCTAATTCTCCACGAGTTGGTTTGTATTTAAAAAATCTCCGGGATTCTGAATCTTCAAGCACATAGTTCGAGCCACCTCCATGGATCATACAATATGGATCCAATAAACCAATGGGATTTGAATATTGGCGTATGAATCCGCGTCCACCCATGGTTCTAAAGCAATGGATTGCCGTATCAAACGCTAATTCCGTGGTAGAAATTTTTAATCCCATCGCATTCGCAGCCATTAGTTTTGAGCTACCTAGTTCAGGGCGTTTATCAAGTTCTCTGGTATAATTTATTAATGCTGTAATTAACAAATTCAATTCGCGGATTCTCCTAGAGATAGGGAATCTTATTACTTGATATTCGTGTAACCTTTTATCAAATTGTCTACGATGAATTGCATAAGTATGAGAATAAAGAAGTTTCTTCATGGCATCACCTAACGCTTCGGCACTTATCACCAACCTTTCTTCCGTAAGTTGGTGAAACATTATATCTAATCCATTACCATGGAGTAAGTTAGAGATTGGTTGCTCTACTTTGTCAAAAATTAAACGACTAACAAAAGCATCGGTCATTCCATAAGTTCTAATACGAGCAGATCTAAAATTTCTTAGTTGTTGGTTTTCTGTATCTACAATTAATGCTGCCAAACGACCACCTTGTAATCTACCATATAAAATAATATAATTAGCTAGCATTCCATTTGTTATAAAAACTTTTTTACCTTTAGCGATGACTTTATCATCTTTTATTTGAAGTGCTAGTTCCATGTTGAAAATATCGCTTCCAGCATTAAATTCAGTCATAGCAGAAGCCGCCATAGAACCCTCCTTTGCAACGGGGTAAAGATATTTCTCTCTTTGTTCTTGAGTAGCTTTATAATTTACTGGATTACAATATAGTGTGCCCCCCGCTAGCCTTCCCATTTCTATACTCCAATTACCAGCAATATAACGCTCGCTATATTCAGACCATCTCCCTCCACATAAAGCGTATGCAATAAGGGCATTTCTAGTGACTTTTCCAACCTCATATTCTTCATCGTTGAGAATAGTACTATAGTAGCCATGATTAGCCAATTTTTTCATTATGTTTACGACAATTTCCCTTTTTTTGTCTTGAGTGGGTTCTTCTACGTAATAATTTAAATCTTCAAGTGCTTCTAGATCCTTATCAATATTTTTTTCTAAAAAATCGTAAAATTGTGCTAAAAATTCTTTTTCACGGGGTAAAAGGATAGGATTATTTAATATGTCTAATTCAGCTACATAACGCTGGATTTGAATCGGAGAGAATTCACTTAATCGAGTATCCATATTTAAATCAATTTTTTATTTTCGTTCGTGATATTTATGTTAAAAAAATAAATCTAACCATAAATAAATTTATAAAATTAATATTTGATAAGATTCAAAAATATTTTATAATATAAATACAAAGAAAGAAAAAATTTACGTGATAAAAAATGATTAAATTTAGTGATAAACAATTAAAAATACCCAAACTGATGCGACCAGTTTATTTAGCCACAGTTGGGATGTCCAAATTTGATCGCGCATTTCCAGAATATAGAACCGAAGAGCTTTGCATAGACGCTTTGACTGCTGCTTCTGATTTTGTTAATATGACCCCTTCTGAACTAAAACAATACATTCACACTTGCTATTATGGACATTTTGCTGATCATTTCGGTGATCAATTGCTTGGAGAGGCTGTTATTCACGACAGATTAGGATTAGATCCTCTGGGCAATATTGGCGTAAAAACTGGTGGTGCCACAGGAGGATCTGCGATGTGGGAAGCCGTAAAAGCGGTAGCTTCTGGATATAGCGATTGTGCGCTTGCTTTAGGATGGGAAAGAATGGATGAAGTACCTACTGATGAGGGAAACCATCTTATTTCTTGTGCTGCAGACAAAGATTGGGAAACCCCTCTGGGCCACATTTATACAGGTTACTATGCTGTGATGGCACAAAGATATTGGAAAGTTTTTGGAAAAGAAGAAGAGTCTTTTAGGAAAACTATGGCAGAAATTGCAGTTAAAAACAGAGGTTATGCTCGTATGAATCCTCATGCACACGGTCCAATGAAAATAACTGTGGAAGACGTAATAAACTCACCAATAGTAGCATATCCCCTGCGTGCTTTAGATTGCTGTTTAATGAGCGTTGGAGCTGCGTGCGGTATTGTTTGCGATGAAAAAACAGCATATGAAATTACAGATAATCCATTAAGAATTTATATTGCAGCAGGAAGTCACACCTTAAGAGTAGCTGATCGACGAGATATGAAAATACCTCTATTACCAAATGAAACAGCGGGTCAATACGATGATTTAGGAAAGAAATTTCCAGGAGGAGATAGATATCCGGGATTTTCTAGCTTTTTAGCTGCTCGCGTAGCCGCGTATTATGCGTATCATATGTCTGGTGTTGTTGATCCTAGCGAAGATCTTGATGTAGTAGAACTACACGACGCATTTACCATAAGTGATATCCAAACTTATGAAGATATTGGAATTAGA
>JBHLLE010000227.1:0-6060 GCA_048885945.1 Candidatus Hermodarchaeota archaeon
TACTTTCATCTATAATTCTTTATATAAGTTAAATAGATGTAATAGATTCTCTAGTGCTCGACATTAAAATTAAGTTGATTAATATCACTTTTTTTATGGATAAGTAGAAAATCTTATTTTAAGTGGTAAAGTGGATAAAAATCTGATATTGATTAATTAAATACTAAATAATTTTTATTTAAAATGAGTGAAAAAATAAAAAAAGTTATCCTAGATAATGTTGAATTTGATTATAGATGTGTTGGATGTGGTGAGTGTTGTCGAACTGGCTACAAAGTATTCATTAATAATGCAGATATTGAAATCTGGCAAAAAAAGGGTATAATTGAGATATTAAATTATATTAAAATCGATCCTAAATCTATATCGTTTAAGAAATACAACCAGCATCAAGAAGAAGATGGTAATGCGATTTTAAAAATTAAAGAAGCTTCTAACGGTAAAAACTTAGATAAAAAATTTAATGAAATAATTTCTTTTATTCAGAAAAACCATCAATATCAAGGAAAAGAATTTTATCCCTTGAGTTGTTTTACAATCCTTCCCAATATGAGACATCATCCTATTCTAATTCCAAAAACTTACGATATTATTCTAAAAGGTATGAGATTGGGATTGACATATATTATAAAATTGGATGCAAGAGGTTTTTGCCCCTTCTTACATTTGAATTCATGTACTATTCATGATATCAAACCTTTTGCTTGTAAAAGATTTCCTTATAGAAGAGATGGAAGGATAAGGGAAGATGATCATTTTTACTCTATATGTTTAGGTTTAAAAAAATCTTAAAATTTGTAAATAAATTTGTTTATTTAAGAGGATAAACTCTTTCTTCTATTTCCTAACATTTTGGATAAACGATATTTTTAAATATATTTACAGTAATTCTATGTTCTCTTCCATAGATCCTATTTTTTGAACATCTAATAATTCATCTATTGATTCTAAATTCAGAATATTATACCATCTTTCTAATAAACTGCCTGTTTTTTCAGTTTTCTCTTCTCTCTTTACTAATTCATTATATTGAGCTTTTGCGTCTTTAAGCATATATTTGTTGTAGTTGTGTTTTTGAGGATTTTGTTTATGCATCTTAATATAATGTTCTACTTTCTTCTTTTCATTTTTTTCTTCATTACTTAGAGAAAAATCTTCTTTAAAATTATGCCATATTCTACGATCAATTGGTGGAGCTATGAAAATTGGAATAATGTATTTCTTTTCTTGATTGATATTATCGCACAAATATTTCGCAACTTTATCTTCAAAACCAAAAAGCGAAACTAAAATAAGGCGAGCTTTTATCTCAGCTTTTTTAGGTTTTAGTTTATTCTCTAATCTTGAAATATAATCTCTAATTTCTCTTGATAATTTCATTATGTCTAATAATTTCATTGAAAATGATTTTTTATGGGTATAGACAAACGTTATTGTTTGATTAATTACATCAATTTCCTTATCATCCTCTATATCTTTTTTAGATTTAATTTTTTTTCTTTCAATTACTATTAAATCAAAAATTCTCTGATAAAGTTCTTGAAGCAAAGAAAAATCATAATATGTATATATTTTTTTAACATTACTGTAATTACTTCTTATATTTTTTTCTAATTTCCTTAAATAAGGTTTATATACATCATATACTTTTTCCCAAGATTCCCATGTTCCATTATTATTAATAACTGAAAAGGGATATTTCATTAAATCGTCTCTGTATTCAAGTTCATTATTTAGCTTCTGCGAAATCCGATTTAATATTGTTTTTTCAATCTTCGCTAAACTTCTTTTAAATTTGAAATTCTTAATATGATTATCGAATATACTTTCAAAAGGATTAAAGTTTTTTTCACTTTCTAAATTGATAAGTAATTTATTAAAATAATTTTCAATGTGTTTTAAATTATTTATTGATTCAATCCTGCTCTTAAGAATTGTTAAATTTATAGCCTCCACAGACATTAAAAAGCGTTTTTCCTTGGAATTATTTTGACCAAGGATAACCACAGTAAATTTTTTAGGAAGGATAGCAACAATTGAAAGATGATTCTCAACTATTTGAGATTTCTCAATTAACCTGAATTGAGAGTTAAATGAGGTTTTTAAAACTTCAAAAACCTTTTTTATTGATAATTCTTTTTCAATTACTTTAATTTTCACTTTTAATCATTTTTTCTTTTTCATAAATTATGGTTCTATTGATTTCTTTTGTATATAACCTAAAATTTCTAGTTTTATACATTTTATTAATTAATCTTTGAATCTGACGTCGGGCAATCGGACGCAACTTATTATAATCAAATTCTATAAATTTATCACTTGGAGGAAAGTCTTTTCCCGCCTTATTATATGTTTTGGGAACATGTTTTTTACCAGATTTATATTTTATATGCTCTTTATAAATTTTTCCCCTATAATGAAATCTTACACATTTTGAGCAATAGTATTTTTTCATTTTCACTTTAAATGTTTAAATTATTATATTTTTTAATGCATTTTATTTCAGTTTTCTGAATCTGTCAGATTTTTAGATTCAACTCCTGCGGGATGTTCAATTATTTTATTGAATTTATAAGAATCTATTAATTCACCCTCAAATGCTATGATATTGCCACAAACATTACATTTAAGAACACTTTTATCAGATTTTTTTGATGGAAGCATCATACCTCCACATTTATTACAAAATTCAAAAATTATTCTTCAACTCCTTTTATTATTATTAATTTCAACAATTAAATGAATTTGCTAAATTCTTATCTGTTCTAGTCTTAATACCTCGCTATATTATAGTATAAATATGATGAATCAAAGCATCATCAAATTTTAAAATCTTTTCGTTAAATTGAGATTTAAACTTATTAATTTATCAAGAATGTTTTAAAATTGTAGAGGTAAAAGAACAAAAATTTATATATTTCTCCAAGTTACTAAAAGATTATAAAATATTTAATTTTTTTTATTCTAAGTTATTTATTTTTATTTTTAGATTAATATTTCCTAATTCATTGTTCTTTTATACCCTCTCGTTCCAATTTATAATTTTAGTCGTCATATTCTAACGATTTATAGCAAAACCACCAATCATAGCATCTATAGTTTTGAGTTCGTTCTAAAGCAGAGTTTTCATCTTTGGGGGGCGGGATAATAACTTGTTTTCCAATAAGATTGTTATTTGGCCAATTTGCAGGCATTGCAACTTTTTCTTTATCTGCAATTTGAATTGCTTCCACGGTTCTTAGGATTTCTTCTACATTTCGTCCTAGTTCTTGTGGATAATATAAAATTAACCTGATGATTCCATTTGAATCAACCAAGAAAACAGCTCTCACGGTATTAGATCCTTTTCCTGGATGAATCATTCCAAGCTTTTTTGCAACATCCCCATGATCTGCGATTATTGGGAAAGGAATTTTAACTTCTAAATTCTCATTTATCCATTCCGTCCATTTCATGTGAGAAAATACTTGGTCAATAGATAATCCTATTAAATCACAATTTAATTCTCTAAATTCGTTAAATTTTTCTGCAAATGCTACAAATTCAGTTGTGCATACAGGTGTGAAATCTGCTGGATGACTAAATAAAACAAACCATTTTCTTTTATAATCTTTAGGTAAATTTAAAACACCATGAGTAGAAATTACCTGAATTTCCGGGAATTCATCTCCAATTAAAGGAAATCCATTAGCATTAACTTCTTTTTTAATTTTTTAACACCTTTTTTTATTTAATATTATTTACTTTCTAAAAGAAATAGCTTAGAATCAGTAGGAATATAGAATTTATCCTTTTCTTTTATAACTACTGAATGAAAATATTCTGCTAAACCTAAAAAACCTTTAATCACAGCTTCGTCTTCTTCATATTTGAAGTTGACTACAGTGACTGCTGGTTTTGAACTAAATTTAACCTTTTCATAAACTCTTTCATCAATTAATGGTATTTTTAAATTATTAATTTCTTCATAAACTTGTTTGATAAACTCATCATTTTTTCCCATAATTACACCTCTAATTTTATTATACTATTTATTTTATTAATTTAATATTAAAAATCTTGGAATATTTCATCTCAAAAAGGAAAATATCTTTTTATTAATTTTAATTCATATTGAAGCTCTCTTACTTTTAAATATGTAGAGCAAAAAGAGTCGATATTTGAATTTTATTTTTTTTATTAAAAATTAAATAAATTAGATATCGAATCTTCATAAATACCCAAGATAAAGAATTATCAAATCATTTTTTTATCTATATAACTAATATGATTTATAGTTTTTAATTTTAAGTGATTTTTTTTGAAAGTAATCATATTATTATTAATTTAAGTTAAATCTAATAACACTATGAACAAATTAGAGTAAAAATTATTCTTTCATTATTTTAATATTTATTTATTATCTTTCAAATTAACTATTACCTTATATTTTTGTTTTTAATAAATCTTTTTCGTTTAAATTCAGGTTTTGATTTTATAGGCATATATATTATTGATTTAGGAGAAAGTACCATTTTTTCTACACCACCAATAGAGGAAAGCCATCTAAAACTTTTTTTCATTCCTAAAATTAATTCGTGAATAATTACTTTTCTCTTAACATCTCCGGTTTCTCTGACCTTGACTAGTAATAAAAGTGAGATTAAACCTATAAAAAAAGCAAATAAGAAATAGAAATCAAATCCTTGTAAATATAAAGTCTTAAATGTTAATGATCCATTAGGAGAGACCAATTGAAGTGTCCAAGAAAGTTCTGAAGCTTCAAAATAATCGGCAAAGATTCCACCGATTATAGGAGCTGTACCTAATGCTAAAGAAGTTACGACTGATGTTACTGCAAGGTATGGATTACCTTTTCCTTTAGGAGCCAATTTAAGACATATGTTTTGCGTTGCAAGCAAGATTCCCGCCATTGAAATACCCATGAATATATGAATAATAATTAACAATGGTATAGTAAAATAATAAAAGTCAGGTAAAGTAGTAAATGTCCAAGCTAAAATGCATATTATTAAAAGAGGGCAGCATATATTAAGAATTGATTTATTACTAAACTTGTCTATTAGATATCCCCATATTCTCAAGAATAAAACAATGGTCATTTGATTTATAATAGTTAAAATTATAATTAGTGTTATACTGAAATTTAACTTTTTGAACATGTAGACTGTAAAGAAAGGAGTAGCTAGGTTTAAAGCAAAACTCCAAATCCCTAGAAAAATAAGTAATTTCCGATAATTTTTATCTTTAAAAGGTTCTGATATAATTTTTAAAAATTTTACATTTACTTCTGGTTTATGCATTTCGGGTTCAGAAATTCTAGATATATAGAATATACTTATCATGCCAAAGAGGAATGCAATAAAAAATAGGATTGAATATCCATATAGCTGATTTTCTAAATTATTTAGAACGTAAAAATCAATAAAAATTGCTGCTAATAGACTTGCCATCAATGAGATAATAGTGGATAAAATCATTCTTCTTGAATAGAATATGCCTAATTGGTTAGTGGGGATTGTATCATGCATCCAAGATGCCCATGCTGTGTGTCCCACAGATGCAAAAATAGATTGTGCTATAAGAAAGATAATCAAGAAAATCAATCCGAATTGAATGGAAAAGATAAAAGGGATTAAAGCAATTGAGAAAATACTAATTCTATAAAAAATCAGGGAAGATACTGTTATAGCTCTTCGATTTCTTCTTTTTTCCACTAATTGGATGGAAAAAATCTGCAATATTTGAAGCAAAGGGGGAATAGCTACTATAAGACCAATAAAAAAATTATTCGCACCTAATAATAACGCAAAGGCAATTAAAAATGGGCCTGTACTTAAAACCACCATAATCTGAGATGTATATCCATCAATTGTAATGTTCCTAAGATTACTTTTAAGTTCTCCTTCAGATAAAGAATTCTGTGTTGGTAGCATTTTTTATTGCTAATTGAAAATATTGCTAACTATACTCAATTAATATTATATTTTTAGTTGATAAAAGCTTGATGTATTTATTTAATATCTTGATTAAACCTTATGCTTTTAATTTCTATAACTG
>JBHLLE010000227.1:6070-6386 GCA_048885945.1 Candidatus Hermodarchaeota archaeon
AGATTATAACATTCTTCCTATTCCGAAATATATTAAAAGTCCTCCTAAAATTGAAAAGATCACTCCAAAAAGAGCGACTATCTCTCTTAAAGGTCTAAAATCTGAGAAATTAGCGATCATTATAGCGTACATTAAAAAGCATGTACAACAAAAACCAAGAAGATAATAATTCCATCTTTTCTTTAAGTCAGTGTCTTTAAATCTATTATAAATCATAATTGAAGTAATTAATCCGGGAGCAATTGTTATTCCTGAAGCAACAATTATTAGATATATAAAAAAGTAAAAACTCCATATAGGATTCCAACCTGTTGAT
>JBHLLE010000228.1:0-6324 GCA_048885945.1 Candidatus Hermodarchaeota archaeon
TTAATATAAATAGTTATTAACTTCATTATAAAAAATTTCAAAAAAAAGATAATTATGATAGATATATTTTATACTCTCTTATTAAATGCCCGTCCCTTAATTATATTGATTATTCCTTTATTCTTTCTATGGAAACACTATTATGGTAAGTTTTACTTTAGAATTGTGGTTGGAATCATAATTTTCTACTTAATTTACTGGATTCTACCTATGCTGTTTCAATTAGGCGAAAGTCCTAATAAATTAGTAGCAGAAGAAGGAAGACAAGAAAATATTGCAATAGGCATTAGATACATAATAGCTCACATTGGCTCGTTAATTGCTTTGTTCGCCTTTTATCCTCTAGTAGCCCTACCTTTTATCTTTTTTGTAGCACCATTCTTTTCACTTTTGTATCTTTGCAATTATCTAAGAAAGGAAGATGGCACGGTTAGAGAAAATTTAGCAAAAATTACCTACGAATTTGAAGAAAGCCCCTTTGAAAAAATGAAAAAAGATATTATTCGAAGTGATTGGTCAAGAGAAAAGGAAATTTTAAAGTTGATGATAGTTCTTTTACCTATTTCTTTATATCTCTTGCAAACTATTCTAGATATTTCAGGATTGCAAAACATCTCTTTAACTACAGGCGAAACCGCTCTGGGGTGGTTTATTGAGATTTTGATGGTCTATCTCGCTATTTTCATTCTAAGTATTGAGCTATTATTTTCCAGTCAAATTGCTTTAAAGGGCCGTTATTTTGGAGAACAACTAAGAAACCAAATATATCGCAGTCTATATTCTGTAGGGGCTCCAATCTCTATTCTATCACTTATATTATTTGTAATCCAATATAGTACGTCTCTACTTATAATTATTTACTTCATGGCTTACTTTATAATGGTTTCTATAATTTTCGTACTGTTTCTAAAGATCTTCGAACCAATTTCTATCTTGCTTTTTGTAAAATTAATTGAATATTGGAAGAAAAGAGAGAAAAAACCAGAAAAAGTTAAGAATACGGTATGGTACGATAATTGGTATTATACTATTCTCGCTGGTATTTCTGCTATTGGTATTATTCTCATCTTAAACATTCTAGTATTTAATCCCCTTTTTAGTTTGTTTGGCGAAACGCAAAGAACGATTATTAATTCAGCAAGATATAGTTATCGTAATCCCTCTTTAAGAAGTTCTTTAAGGTTTGATTTATTAAACATTTTTAATGTGGTTGTCTTAGTAATTATACCCATCTTTATAGCAGCTTTTCTTTTTGCTTTTAGTTTAAGATACACTAAAAATATGCTACTAAGTATTTTGATGTTTTTTTCGATAACTATTCCCTTCTCTATTCTAATGATCGCAATTGGCGCAAACCCTTTAATTAGTTTTGCTCCAGAAGAATACTGGTTAACTGGGCAAATGAGTTATACAGAAGCATTTGGGTTCGTATTCTATACCTTTAGAACTGCCGCATTTGACGCTAACTTATTTCCAGGGGGGCAAATCACTTTACTCGGTGGATTAGCTATTCCGTACCTATTTTCGAGATATGTGATTACCATTATTTTTTGGAGTTTTACCTTGTTCTACTTCCACAAAAAGTTTAAAATTAAAAACGTAGAAATTGACGAAAAACGAGTGGATAGGGTTTTATTTTCTACTATCGATCTTATTATGAACTATCAAGAATTTTCCGGAGATTTAGGCTCGTATTTAATTACCCGAAACGACGAAATTATTGAAAAGCGTATTATTGAAAGTGAAAACGACCAAGTCAAATCGTTGCTTAGTCAAATAGAAGACGATGTGTTGTTAAAAGATATTCTTCCAAGCGATGAAACCGAGAAAAAACAACTATATAAAACGATTCGCTACTTATTTTCTCACAATTTCATAACCATTTGGGTGCGCGAATTCAGTTATATATTTGAAAAAATCGAAAAGCAGTCTCTATACGTTATCTACAACGACGGAAGAGATATTTTCAATTATCCATTCGTCAAAGAAGTAATACAGGATCCTGCGCTAGTTTCAGGTATGTTTACCGCAATAACCTCTTTCGTGAAAGAAACTACAAAATCAACTCAACTTTTAAAAACAATAGATCATGGCGATATAACGATTCTAATTGAATATGGAATTAACATTTTTGGAGCTCTCTTCATAAAAGGTAATCCAAGTACCGAAATTCGCACTCAATTAACAACCTATATCAATACTTTTGAACACAAACATAAATCGGTTTTACTAGACTGGAATGGAATTTTAACTCCCTTCAGAGATAGCAATCAACTTGTAGAAGAAATTTTTAAAGAAATATAAAAAAATTTATTTTTATTCTATTTCTATTTTTAATCCATTACTCTGGAACGGTAGCTACAGCTTTCGCAATTTTTACGGGAAAATCTTTTTAAAAATTATCTAAAATTAGTTTTAAATATCTCAATTGTTATGAAATGCGCGAAATCTTTAAATCACATCCCTAAAGCGGGAAAAATAAAATCTGATATTGACGAAATATCAAATTTAAAATAATTCTTTATTATATCTAATAATAATTCTAAATATTGAAATGAGATTTTTGTTCTATAACTTTTATTGATTAAATCTATTAATTCTTTTCTTCCCATCTTTTCAGTTTTCTTATAGTTTTTAATCAATTCTATAATTCCTTTAGATAATTCATATGCTTTTTTAACTTCATTTTTTAAAAGAATATAACTATAACCCAAATCAGTTTCGTTAAAGAATCGGCTAACTATTTGCTTCTCAACCTTCAATTTCTTGACATCAATGAGTTTTTTATTTTTGATGATATTTGAACCTTTGAGAACAATAAAATCATCGTATTCTTTTTTTACTTTTTTATAATCTTCCTCAGTTAGGATAGATATAGTATTTTTAAACGAATTTTTAGTAATATATTCGCAGAAATGAATAATGTGGTTGTGTAAATACTTCTGATCAGAAATTAGAAGAATTTTTTTATTGTTAAAAATTGCTTTAAGAATATAAGTTATTAGAATAGCGTGTAAATTTAATTTGATTAAATCTATATCAAAAATTTGTTTTACAGGAATTTTATCAGATTCAAATTCATCCGTGTCTATACTAATATCTGGTAAATCTATTTGGAAATCTGCAATAAAATAGTCTCGAATATGTAGATTTTTATCCAAGTAAACGATAAAAGAATGTGGACATATGGTATTTGAACTTATATTAATTGCCAATAAACCCCTTGATATATTAGGAATTTTTTCCATTGACAGATCGATGAATCCCTGCTTATTACAATTAGGACAACGAATTTCGATTTTTTTTATATTAGACACTCTCTTTTTAACCTAAATCTTTAATATCATTTCTTTTTACATTTTTATTTGAGCATAAGCAAAAATTGTAGCACCAATAGCGAAGATTATTGGAGAATAATATGGTGTTGTAATACCACTCATTATTAGTGCTTCACTTTCCAAAAATTCTGCTATAACTATTACCAAAAGACCAATAATAATAAAAATAGATTTTTTTCTGAGCTTCCCTGTTGTTTTTATTGCGAGATATGTATAAATAATTAACAAAATCACTACTTCTGTGTAAAGTATAGCATAGTTAAGGTATCGTACAATAGGCATTAATTCTGGAAAAAATAACATTACAATGTTTATTATGAGACCACTAATAAATATGTAGGTTAGTATGTATTTAGATCGATTTATAACGTACTTTTCTGTTAAAAAAATAAAGTTTAAAAGAGCTAGGAAATAAAAAACATATGCTAAGGCAGTATAACGGTAAAATAATTGAGTATCACCATTAGCATCTCTTTCAAAATCGGAAAGAATGAAAAAAAATCTCTTTACAATGTAAAAATAAAAAAATAAAGCTATAGCACGGAGCACCTGTTTCCTTGATTTAAGCTCCTCAGGCTGTTTTAATGAATTTACAAGAAAATATGTTGCAATAAGGAATAAATAGATCATCACTATAATCCATGGTACGGTCTTTAAATAAATATTATATGGAAGATAACCCATTTTTTAATTTTACCTCGAAGTCAAATCTTATTATTTTATATATGAAAAAATTCTTTATAATATCTTCTATCTCCTTCTAAAATTCTTAAATAAAGCGATCAATCTATTTTTTCATATTATTGTAAAATGTACAATTAATGTACTAAAAACAGTATTAGAATTACTTAAAAAATTAAATAAAAAATAAAAGTCTATTTTTAATTTTTTTATTCGGGTATAGTGGCAACTACTCGTACCCAACCTGCTGATGCTCTAGCGATCTTTACTGGAAAGCAATATATTGTGGCTCCAACAGGAGGAACTTTATCAAGATTTATCATTTTTTCCATTTGGAAATAACCTAATTCAATTCCCGCAAAATGCCCTTCCCATATAATAGATGTATCTGGCTCTTTAGCTCTAACGGATTTCTTCCATTTTTTTGCGGTTAAGGTGAACGGAGCGTCCCAGGACCACGCGTCAATCCCTACTATGTGAACGCCTTGTCTTATTATGTGTAAAGTAGCGTCTTTACCAACTCCTACTCCGTGATTAATGTATTCTTTAGTTCCGTAATGTTTCGGAGCGTTTGTGTGGACGCACAATATATCTCCTTCTTGTAGCTTATGATTGATGGAGTCTAGTTTTTTATCCACATCCTCGGGAGTCAACACGTAACCTTCCTCAAAATCCGTACAATCTAATACTATTAATGGTCCAATACCCCACTCTAACGGAAATTCGTCTATCGTTTGAGCCTTTCTCTGACCAATCTCCTTATCCTGAACGGGAGCGAAATGCCATGGAGCATCCATATGAGTTCCGCTGTGAGTACCCAGAGTTATCGTTTCAGTTGTCCACCCCTTTCCATCGGGAAGATGCTCTTCTGGTACCAATTTAGGAAATACAAATCCCATCTCCTCTGCCCCCCGCTCGTGAGTGCTATATTCGATATGAGGTTGCGTTAACGGAGGATCAAAAAGAGCTTCGTCTGGATTAATTATCGGAATCGAAAGATCTATAAATTTCATATTTTCCACAATGATTTATTTTGATTATAGTCTTTGATTAAAATTGATTAATAATAGGTAAATTGTGTATTATAAATTTTTGTACATTAAAAATTAATTTTAAATAAAGAGAGGAATTCAAATGAAAAACAAAATCTTGACAGAAATGTATATATAATAAATTTGATTACATGTAGCGTAAGATTAAATTTTTTCAAAATCTTATTAAAATCAGAAAGTAAGGGCGAAAATAAACGAATGGAAATTCATAAATTATTAAAAATCTTAGCAGGCATTATACTTTTCATTTCCGCATTTACTCATCTTATTTTTCTAGAAATCGATTACGATGGGGCTATTTATTTTTATTTATCCGGAAATTTTCCTCCGGAGGGAAGATATGGGTTAGTGGAAGGATTTGCAATGCTAGGTGGAGCCTTATTCATGCTAGTTTTAGCATTAATATTTTCAATTATATGTGCGATATTATATTTCATAATTGGGATGTTTTTGATACTTTTTAAAAGTAATATTATAGTACCTATTTTAGCTATAATATTCACAATAATTGGGATATTTTTTGGATTAAGAGTGATAATAGTATTTCAATATATAAGCGCATTAATCCTTTTTCATCTCATCGTCGACATTGTCGTTTTAGCCATCTCAGCGTATTCTTTATTTATGCTTTTCTTGACATAAACTATTATTACCTTATTTTTTTCAATTTTTTTACTCAATACTTTTTTTGTGAATTTATTATCTTTCCCTAAATATCTGAAAAATAATCAAAAACATAGCGATAATGAAAATCTTCATTTTAAAAAATGAAGATTATTACCATATACAGAGTTTTTTAATCTAATAATAAGAATTACGACCTCTAATGTCTTGAACCCATTTTTTTATCATATCTTTTTCCTTGCTATAATCGTAATGATACACATTAACTTCTTTTCCATCCTTTAATTGACACATCTTTATACTATAATTATTCTTTTTGGCTTTATCTAAAATTTTTTTAGCTAAAATTAGGAGTTCTTCAGGGACGTAATAATCGCATGGAATTACACAGTCTACTAAAAGTAATATTGACTGTGCCCAGGCTGCAATATTATATGGATTACTTTTGCGATAAAAAAGATCTTTTAATTGATCAGTTATATAATTTATAATCAATCCTTTAGCATCAGATAGGTAATCAAAATCGGCCATTCTTCTAAATTTATTTTTATTTTAAAGATATAATAATAGGTTTTTATTTAAAAGAAAAAAAATTTTTTAATCTAGTTTAAACTTTTCGCTAACTTTTT
>JBHLLE010000229.1:0-6322 GCA_048885945.1 Candidatus Hermodarchaeota archaeon
ATTTAATTTATCTGGACGATTAAGAGTTAAAATCCCAATTCCATTTTCTTGTAATTCAAATTTTATAGTTTCAAATTCCATTTTTTTCACTTTAAGTATTTTAATTTTAGGTATTTCTTTAAATGTTTAACTTAATGAGTTTAAATTTTTCATATTTTAAATTTTTTGCATGGTTTTAAAGTAATGGATATTTTGGCTTTCTTTTCTCGAAAAATGAGGTTACACCCTCAATAACATCGATTGAAGTTCCACATAAAGTTTGAGCCCGGTTTTCTAATTGAATAATGGTTTCTAAGCTCGGCGAATCCATGGTTAAACTAATTGCTTCTTTGGTCATTCGAAGTCCAAGTGGACTTTTTGTCAGTAATTCTTCGGCTAATTCCATTGCAGCTCCCATTAATTGATTCTCGTCCCCTTTAATTAATTTGTAAACAAGACCAATCTTAAGTGCTTCCTCAGCATCAATATACCGTCCTGTGTATAGAATTTCAGCTGCTCGGGACATTCCTATAAGTCTTGGTAAAAAATAACTAACTCCTACATCTGAACCAGATAATCCCAATTTTATAAAAGCATTATTAAATTTTGCTTTTTCCCCCGCTATTCGAATATCTGAAGCCAAAGCGAGCGCAAAACCCCCTCCCGCAGCTGCACCGTGAACTATAGATATTATTGGTTGGGAAACTTTTCTCATTTTTACGTATACTTGACTCAGACGCCATTGGAAGTACATTCTATTCTTTAAAGTTTCTGAAATATCTAAATAATAAAATTTTTTATAATCATCTGGTTTCTTTTTAATATTGAGAAGGTTAACTTCTTTTAGGTCTAAACCTGCACAAAATGCTCGCCCTAAGCCTCTTAAAATAAGAACCCGACAATCCAAAGTAATCATTAAGTTATCAAATATCGAGTGTAAATCTTCGAACATCTGAAAAGAAATAGCATTTAATCTATCTGGACGATTAAGCGTCAAGATACCAATACCATTATTTAACAATTCAAACTTTATTGTTTCAAATTCCATTACACATCGCTTTTAAGAAATAATATATAGTAATTATTAAAAAATGACAGAGTTAAAATTCTTTTAGCTTTAACTCTTTTTTTGATTCATCCAATAATGTTAAATATTCATAGTACAATTCTATAGATTATAATCAGAATGTTTTAAAATATTTGAGATTAGAAATGATAATTATTAACGACCCGCAGGATTTGTTAGGCTTAGCCGTAAAAAACTTATTGTCTCCATTTTTAAATGATGAGAAGTTTATTCAAAAAATCAGGAATTGGAAAAAAACAGTAGTTGTGGAGTTAAAAGATCTTTATCCTATTACAATTATTTTTGATAATGGAGAAATAAGAATAGAATACGATGAAATAGCAAAATATCACATAAAAATTATCATGAATCTTAACACTTTTACAGATATAGCAGAAGGAAAACTAGGAATAATTTCTGCTTTTTTAAAAAGGAAGGTAAAAATAAAGAAATTATATAGAATACCAACAATCTTAAAATTTAAAAATATTCTTATTCCAGCTCTAAAATATGCAACACAGCAAGATAATGGAAACTAAATATGTAGAGGTTTTAAAATGACAGGTGTAATAAAAAGAAATATTTATGAAAATATAGCGAAAGAAAAGGTTTATGATGAATTAGTGGGAATTTTTGGGCAATTGTATGTCTCTGACAAACCTCACAATCTTTATCCCTATTCTTATGATGCTACTGAATGTGAACCCCATATGCCAGATTTTGTGGTGCTTCCAGAAAATGTTGAACAAATTCAAAAATTGGTAAAATTTTGTAATCTTAATAAAATCCCTTTAGTACCTTATATTACTGGAAATAACATAGGAGGTTTAACAATCCCTCAACAGGGTGGAATTATCTGTGATTTTGGTAAAAGAATGAATAAAATTATTAAAATTCACGAATCATTGATGTATGCTTTATTGGAACCAGGGGTTACTTTTGGACAATTAAAAAAACATCTAAATGAAAATCATCCTACTCTTAAGTACGGATATACATACGCACCCCCTTATGCTAGCGTGGTAGGAAATGTACTTTTGTCAGGACTTACGAATTTAAGTTGCTCTTATGGAGGTATGGCAGATTGGATTAATGGTTTAGAAGTTGTTTTAAATAATGGTGAAGTAGTTCGAACTGGTTCTTGTTTCATATCAAAAGAACTTAAATATAATAACTGGTTTTCGCGATATCCTATTCCTGATTTAACAGGGTTATTTGTTTGTTGGCAAGGTATGACAGGATTAGTTACCAAAGCAGCAGTACAACTATGGTCTAAGAAAGAATTTAATGCTGCTTTAGTCGTAATTGTTTACGAACACGAAGCGTGTGCTGAAGTTATTAGAGAGTTAGGGCGTTCTGAATGCTGTGAGGATATATCTGCAGTTTCTCAAGAATACGCGAAAATGCAATTTGGATTAAAAAAACCTAAAAAACTACCTAAAGAACCCGATTACGCTTTAATCATTTCCATATCTGGTCAAACTAAAGAACTATTAGACGCTAAACTAAATTATATAAAACATATTTTAGAAAAAATTAAAAATTCACACCCAAGAATATTCGTGTCAAACTATTATACTTTTACTAGTATTTTAGGTGATAAATTTAAGGATTTTCACGATTTACCTAGCGTACTTTCGGGATTATACGAATACGATGGATTAACATGGGTTGGAAGTTATGCAAATCCAGATAATTTAGGTCCCTTATTGGAAAAAACTCATCAATTGTACGAAAAATATGAAATGGGCCCGATTATTTTTGCTAAAAGTATGAAAGCTGGCCATTTTTGTGTCTTTCGCCCGATTTTGAGATTTTCGAAAAATATTGAAGAAGAAAAGGTTAAGGAATTGCAGCACGAATTTCTTGAAGTTATGCTTGATTACGATTGTGTTCCTTATAAAACTCCCGCTTGGATGACAGATATAATTAGGAAAAGATGCGACCCTAATTGGATAAAGTTATTTGAAAGGATAAAAAAGACAATGGATCCTGAAAATATTTTTAATCCTGGTAAGTGGGGCACTTAAAATAAATAATTTTTAACCTGATCATTAAATAAAATCTATTTAAATTGAATTGTTATTTATAGATTGTTTTTATTTCGAAAAAGATAGGCTATTTTGAAATTTTTAAATAACCTTAAATTCAATCTATAAATAAATCAAAATATTTAGTATGAATAATTATTTTCAAATTGAATCAATCTTAAAAGGGAATAATTGAGGAGTAATATAAATATGAACGAGAATAATGAAGTAGATGAACTTGGAATAGGCGAATCTAGACATCCGGAATGGAAATATGCATCTAATGCTTCGTTTCAATTTACAGTTACAATTATATTGACAACTATAAGCGTATTTTTATTTTATTATTATGAAGTTGTACTAGGTTTAAGCGCGTGGTACATTTTTCTTGCCTTGACTATATGGACAGTCTACGACGCGTTAAACGATCCATTACTTGGATTTTTAATGGATCGTAACACTAAATTGACAAAAAAATTTGGAAGAAGATTTCCATGGATAGCTATAGGAATAATTCCATGGTGTCTCACGGTCTATCTTATCTTTTCAGCTCCAGATATTGATGGTACTACGAATCCATGGCCCATTTTTTGGTGGCTACTTATACAAGTAAATATACAAGTTTTACGACCAGACTTATTTCGTGAAGAAGTTGAACGCCGTAAATTATCTAAATATTATATGCCCATAGATATGGTAGCTATGGCACTTGGGTTGATGATTCCCCCACTTTTTCTAGGTGCTGGAGAAGGAAGAGAAGCTTTTGCGTTTATGGGTGCGATGATTGCCATAATTGCTATCATAAGTGCTATTTTATTTCTACCTGGTGCTCACGAGGACAAAGTTGTAATTGATCGCTATTTTTCAGCAGAATATGAGACTATGAGCTTTTTCTCTGGAATGAAAGAAGTAATAAAGCAGAAAAGCTTCATTACATATTTTATTATGTTAACATGTTTCGTTACAGCAGGTAATTTAATGATGGCAAATGCAATATATTTAATAACATTTGTCTTACAAGCTGATCCCGATACAGTAACATATATGTTTGCTATATTTCTAATTGGCGCTTTAATTTCGATTCCATTCTGGCTTAAAGCTCTTAATAAAATGAATAATAACAAAAAGTTAGTTACTATAGGTGGGTTTGCTATTACTTTAGCAATGATTCCATTGACATTTTTCATGACTATTATTGATTTATTCATAATAATGTTTATTCTTGGATTCTGTCTGGGTTCACTATGGGCTTTTATTTATACGATTATACAAGCTAATGTTGTAGATGATTATGTTGCTAGAACTAAAAAAAATCAGAAAGCTATTCTAATTGGTACATCAATATTTTTAGGTCGATTAGCTGCCACAATAGACGAATTATTAATCGCAATTGTGCATAGTCTCACAGGTTTCGTTGCTGGAAAGGAAACTTATGGTGAATTAAGGTCTGCTGTAGCTGATATTGAATTAGTTCTCTGGGGCATACGCTTGTTGTCTGGGGTAATACCAGCAATTATAATGTTAATTGGCACGATTATCTTTTGGAAGTATTACCCACTAACGCAAGATGTAGTAATTAAAAATAAAGAAATGTTAAAGAAACTTGGATTTTAAGTGAATTATTAAATTAATCGAAGTTTTGCTCAAGAATATTTTAATTTTTTATTTTTATTATTTTCTTAAAAAATAGAAAAAATTATTTGAGAATAGCAATTCTTGGTGAAACAGGAGGAATCTCCACATCAAATTCTACTATATTATCAGATTCCTCAAACTTTGATAATACATCAATCTTTTGATTTGTTCCATCGAAAAGTTCAATCATTTGAAATTTCAAGTTATATTTTGATAAATCTAATTTTATTTTTACTCTTTTTTTACAACTAGTTAAATTAAATGCGGTAATTACACCAGTTCCAGAATTTTTTGCCACATGAAGATGAATCATTGAGGAGATTCCGTAGAATGTTCCTCTTATCATTATTGATTTAATTTTTTTATAAAGTTTTATAGCGTTTTTCAATGTTCTATATTTTGTAGTATTCTTATCTTTTAATCCTCCAATTCCTATATGTCTAGCGACTGAAGCATACCACCAGAACTGTAACATATTTTCGTTATCGCTATTTTCATTTATGTGTAAATAGAGAGGAATTGAGTAGGCTAAATTATATTCGTATAATTGAAAAGCTCTACGAGAGATTAAATCCTGCATTGGATTCCACATACACTCAAATCCCCAATTCTCATCAAAACTATGTGGCAGGTTATGTTGGTAATAAAGTTGATTGCCCACACCCCTATCATGGGCTTCAATAAGAATATCTGGATATTTTTTCTTGACATTTTGAATAACTCGAAATATATTTTGAGCATGAGTGTGTCGAGTCATTGGAACTTCATGTCCGTGGTCTTTACTATAACATCCTGTAAGTTCTTCTAAAGGATTTCCTATGTCTGTAAAATCAAACATTAAAAAATCCACCCCGTCCTTCACTAATTCTAGGATTCTACGGCTTTTTTCTTGAACCCATATTTCATTCGTACATACAGAATATAAATTTATATACGGATCTGACACAACTTTTACGCCCTTTTGATTTTTTAGATAAAATTCTTCGCGTTCATTTAAACCTTCAAAATTCATCATAAGGTGTAATCCAAGCTTTAAATTATATTTCTTATGAATTGTTTTTGAAAATTCTTTTAAAGACCCAAAGCGACTTTCATTCCATATTTCAGAACCCATGAAAGTGTTCCAACCAGGATCTAAATACAAGCATTCTGCTCCGATATCTTGTGCGATCTCCGCTTCTTTATATAAATCTTCTAACGTATATAATTCATATTGGTTATCGGATTTAAAAAAACCTACTTTTTCATTAGCCCAGCCTAAGTTATAGAGCTCATTCCAATTAATGGGGGGGTTATAATTTTTAGGAAGGTAATGACCTTCTTCATTAAGATGGCTTCTATATAGGTAGTATCCATTCTTATAATCTCCTTCATACGCACAATATTTTGAAATACCAAAAGTATAGGACTTTCCCGGTTCCAAAATAGTAGCCAATTCAGGATTTCCTTGACATAAAGCAGCACCCCCAAAGATAAGATATACATCCTCACAACCTCGACCAGGTAAAAGAGAAGAGTATCGTTTAAATCGAGAAAATTCCAATTCGGTAAGGTTATACTTACAGATAAGAAGTCCTCCGTTAGAATTACCCCATAACCAACCTTCAGAACA
>JBHLLE010000230.1:0-6270 GCA_048885945.1 Candidatus Hermodarchaeota archaeon
TAAAGCAATCTTATGGATTATAAGTAAATTTCTTTGGCTAAAAAAAAAATTAATCTAAATTATACTATTTTTTCATATTTTTTGTAAAAAAAGCCTAAAAGATTACAATGCTAAATGAATCAGATATTTGTAAGCTCTTCTTGATATTTTAAAATCTCTGTAAGACTTACATCAGAATCAAATTGTATTTTTTGATCTACACCTAAATATGCACAGGCTAGATTAGCAGCTGCAGCAATTTCTGCTTTCTTAAGATTAATGGAATATTCATCTCCAGGATCTTGTATGCTTCTCTTTAAGCTTGCAATTTTTTCAGAGATGCTCCGCTTTTCTCGTTCTAAATGTAATTTTTCCTCTTTTAAAGAGTCTATATCGTTTAGAATTTTTCTTGTGGGATTAATATGCTGTTTTCTTTCTAATTTCGTAATTCTCTCCATAAGTTTAAATTTTTCCTCCTGTATCTCGGATTCTCGTTCTCGTTCTACCTCCAATTTTAACTCATATTCTTCTTGGAGGCGCGTAATTCTCTCAGATTTCATTTTAAAGAGTAATGACGCCATCTTATCTGCAACAATAAAGGGTAATTGATTTTTAGTAATTACTCTTGTGATATTCACTACATCAAAGTAATTCAAACTTTTATATTTCGTTCTTAAATAATTTTTTAAATTATCGTTATTTCTTTCACATTCTATTTGAGTCCAATCGTGTATAGATAGTCTTCTTCGGAAGAAAATTAATTCCCAATCAATTTCAAGTTCTTTTAAAAATTCAAATATTTTATCATCATCAGAAACTTTAGACTCGATTATAATATACAATTGTAAACCGTAATATTTATGTTCCTGTTGAAGAAAATAACCTCTCTGTTGCATTGATGCTAAAATTTTTAATTTAATTGAATAAATATTATCTGAAACATTCTTTTTACTACAATTTAAATAAATAACATTACCTTCTTCGTTAATATATTCACGATCTAAAAAACCAAGGATGCTTTCGTTATTTTCTTTAATAAATTCAATTAATCCACTAAGCGTTGGCTTGACATCGTATTTGATTAAATCTCGCTCATCAATAGTGACATAATCATTATTACTTCCACCAATACCTAATTTTACCGAATGCAAATTAAGATCTTTATCTTCTCCAAATATATGTTTAATTGCTTCATTTATAGGAAAAACATCCTTCTCCAATATTTTTATATCTGCCATAGAACTTTCATATGGCTCAGGATCACTTAAGAATTTATTTAATACGGGTGCCTCGGACGCGTCCACCTCTATTTCGTATTCTTTAGCTAGATTTTTGCGAATTATACAAATAGCTCTCTCTCCTTTATTATACATAGATAAGGAAGTATTTTCATTTATAACTGCTCTAAATCCATCGCTACCTTTATTCTTAGAATTGTCTGATCTTAACCGTCTTCTTGCCATCTAAATCAATCGTTTAACGATAATATTTTCTTCTTTTTACTTTAAATAAAAAATTATTGTTTTAAATTATTAACTAAAATTTATTATAAGGTATAAAAAATAAATGACTGGGTTGGTTTATACGAGTATTCAAAATAAAAATTTTCATCTTTCTATGGATTTGAACTTTAATCTTAATCTTCTAGAATATAATTGTCTCCTTTCTTCACATACACAATAGTGGAGCCAAATGTATTGCGCACTATGTATTTATTATCTTTAACTTCGATTAATTCAATTGAATAAGGTAAACGCCTTTGAGACATAATGTCTTCAATAATTTTTTTTTTGTTTTCAGTCATATATATCAATCTTTTGCTATTAATATAATTAAAAAATAAAACCAAAAAAATTTTTTGTTTTTGATATTCTATTTAAGTAATAAAAAATATATTCTAAAGATTAAAATAGGATTATAGATTCATTTTTAAAAATTTAAAAGAAAAAAGGTCAGAACAATGTCAAATCAAGATCTAGATAATCCTAGTTTTGAAAGTAATGAAATCAATTATAAAATGAGATGGATTTCAATACTATTAATAGGATGTTTATCCATGTTTCTCGCAGAGGTTTTTGCTGGTTCTTCACAAATTTGGTTTATTGACGGGTGGTCTTTAATAGTAACATTTCCTCTTTATTTAGCTCATCTATTATTCTTTTTGAATTTGTCTATTAAAACAAAAAAGACTTCCATCCCGCAATTGTATCTTTGGGGCGTTCTATTTGCATTATATGAGTCTTGGATTACTAAGGTTCTATGGTTTGGATATCCCGGTGCTGGAGGACCTGCTATAGCACTTGTTGGGGGTATTGCGATCTTAGAATTCTTTACCTTAGTATTCTTTTGGCATCCCATTCTAGCGTTTGTAATGCCCATCCTAATATTTGAATCATTTACTCTATCACAAGAATCATCGCTCAAAGTAGAACAGAGAGTCTTTCCTAGCCATCTACCTTATATAAAAAAGGATAATAAGAGATTTTTGTATTTTTGTATCTTTCTAATAATAATTGGATCAACATTTCTTTCATTTAACTCCGGATATAACATTTTAGTTGTTATCATTGCCTTTATTGGAACTATCAGCCTAATTTTTGTATTTTATTATGTAATAAAGACGAGAAATCCTAATTCTTTTTCGATATACTCTTTAAAGCTTGGAAAAAAAGGATTTTTTATTATAACATTCTATCTTATTGCCTTGTATGTTATTACTTTTATGTTTCTTTTACCCGAGAGGATACCAAATACAATTCTTCCAATTCTAATAATTATTGGTTTTTATGCGTTTATTGGAATCATATTAAAATTAAGTAAGCCATCTGATGAAACTAGCGACGAAGAAATTGAGCCAAGCGAAATATTTTCAGCTAATTTGTTTTTCAAACTCTTTGGACTTCTTGTAGGATTAGGTATTATCTTCTGTTTGGTACCAATTATTGGAATTGCAGTTGCCTTACCGTTATTTATTGGATTATTTTTGATAGGACCAATATTTTTTGTTATATATCTTTATAAGGCGTTGAAAAAATAGTTTTAAAAACTTTTTTTTTTATTTTTGGATAAAAAACGGACTATTAATCTTTTTTATAAAAATCTAACCTAATTCAATTAAAAATTTAAAATTTAAGGTTTAGAAATGTCAAATCCAAATCAATATAAAAAAAACATTGAAAGCAATGAGATCAATTATAGAATGAGATGGGTGTCTATAATCTTAATAGGATGTTTATCCATGTTCCTCGCAGAGGTTTTTGCTGGTTCTTCACAAATGTGGTTCATTGATGCGTGGTCTTTAATAGTAACATTCCCTCTTTACTTAGCTCATCTATTATTCTTTTTAAATTTGTCTATTAAGACAAAAAAGACTTCAATCCCACAATTGTATCTTTGGGGCGTTCTATTTGGATTATATGAATCTTGGATCACTAAGGTTTTATGGTTTGGCTATCCTAATGCTGAGGGACCTACAATAGCACTTGTCGGTGGAATTGCGATTTCCGAATTCCTTGTATTAGTACTTTTCTGGCATCCAATTCTCGCGTTCGTAATGCCCATTTTAATATTTGAATCATTTACTCTATCACAAGAATCATCGCTCAAAGTAGAACAGAGAGTCTTTCCTAGCCATCTAGCTTATATAAAAAAGTATAATAAGAGATTTACATATTTTTGTATTTTTCTTATAATACTGGGATCAGTAATTCTTTCTATTAACGCCGGATATAATCTATTTGTTGTAATAGTTGCCATCATTGGAAGCATCAGTTTAATTTTTGTTCTCTATTATTTAATAAA
The DNA here is from genome assembly GCA_048885945.1 of Candidatus Hermodarchaeota archaeon. Taxonomy (GTDB): domain Archaea; phylum Asgardarchaeota; class Lokiarchaeia; order Sigyniarchaeales; family SOKP01; genus LW40-45. The sequence continues at coordinate 3,781 of JBHLLE010000230.1, forward strand.
TAAAAAAAATCCAAATTCATTTTCGATATATTCATTAAAGCTAGGCAAAAAAGGTTTTATTATTGTTACTTCTTACTTAATAGCTCTCTATATCATAACTTTCATATTTCTCTTACCTGAGAGGATTCCCAATACAATTCTTCCTTTTCTCATAATTATTGGTTTTTATGCGTTTATTGGAATAATGTTAAAATTAAGTAAGCCAACTGATGAGAGTAGTATCGAAGAAATAGATCTAAATGAAATATATCCCGCTAGTTTCTTTTTCAAGCTCTTTATGCTTCTCTTAGTGCTAGGTATTGTATTTTGTTTGGTACCAACAATAATAATTTTTTTCGCAATACCAATATTTCTAGGATTCTTGGTTATAGGACCTATATTTTTTATAAAATTTCTTTATAAAGCGTTGAAAAAATAATTTTAAAAACTTTTTTTTTTTTTTTGGTTAAAAATTGGACTCAAAATCTTTTTTATAAAAGTCTACTCTAATTTTACTAAAAAATTATTAAAAAAAACCCCGATTTTTAATAAACGAGTAATTATTAAATTAGATGAATCTTTAAGTAAAGTTAACTTTGAATTTCATCTTGAAAAAATAATATAATTTTACTAAAAAATAATCATTAAGGAATTTTTATGGCTAAAAATGTCTTAGATATTGGATTTTTCTCGGCGATGTATTCACAAACTAATGGAACTGCTCATGCAGTAAGATTTCTTTCTGAGGCGATCGCTAAATTAGGTCACAATGTACATGTATATGCTCCAAAAATACGAAATGGTTATAAAGTTCCTAAAAATTTACATTTTCATGATTTAGGAGGCGGAACAGTCTCTTCAAAAACGGAATTTGCGGTTTGCGTTCCTATACATAAAGTTTTTTTCTGTAAGCACGATTATTTAGATCTTTGCCATATTCATACTCATGCCACCATTGGAGGAATGGCTATAAATTGGGCAAAATATCTAGGAGTTCCTATGGTCGGAACTCATAATAGTCCTTTGCAGTTCTACATTGCTCAATATGTACCCGTAATTGGGAAATTCCTTACAAAATTCCCCTTAGCATGGCGTTATGAACGACATATGCTTAAAAAATACGATTTAGTAGCGGTTGCAACTGAATCGAAAAAAGACTTATTAATTGAACATAAATTTAAAGAACCGATTATAACGCTTTCAAATGGAGTGAATGATTTATACTATCAAAATCTAAAACAAAATGGAATTCGAGATAAATATGGTTTAGGAGATAAAAAAGTTCTTCTATATGCATCTCGCTTATCTCCTGAAAAGCACATGGTAAGCGTTATTAAAAAATTTAAACAAATCCATAAAAAGGTTCCAGATTCCCATTTATTAATTGTAGGGAGCGACGGTCCATCAACAGAAGCTGTTAACTATCTCGCTAAAAAACACGATTATGTGAGCTATGCTGGGAGAGTCCCATTTAATGATTTATTGAAATTATTTAACACTGCAGATCTTACCTGTTTATGGTCATGGGTAGAAGCAGAAGGTCTAGTTTTAATTGAAGCTATGGCTCAAGGCACACCGAATATAGGGGCTAATGGATATGGTATCCGGGATATAATAGATCACGGGAAGACAGGATATTTAGCAAATAATTTAGATGAATTTAGTGATTTTGCAGTTAAACTGCTAAAAGATGATGATCTTAGAGCAGAATTCGGAGAAAACGCGAGAAAAAGAGCTCAAAAATATAGAATTAGTCAAGTTGCTAAGACGTGGATCGAACTGTATAAATTTGTAATAAATGAATTATATCAACTTCGCTATTATGGTGCTGATAGAAAAGAGAGAGTAGAATTGGTAAAAGAATTCATTCATCATCTACCAAATGTCGAATTTTAGATAAAATCTCTTTTTTTCAAAAGTTATATCTATTTCTTAAAATTTTCAGTTTTAGATTGCATTTTTGGCATAATATAAATGATTTCTGATCGATCTCCTTTAAGTTTTTTGAAAAGCGCATTGCACACTCACTTTCAGCACAGTGTTCATATCCTAATAATAAATGTCCAATTTCGTGGATAGTTTCTTTTTGAATTCGCTTTAAAAATAGACTATTCAAACAACTCATATTTGAACGTTCTTTCTCTAAATTTAATGTAGACACAATACAACAATTAAATTTTAAATGAGCCTCACCAAAAGGAAAAATAAGATTCTTCTCATAACTTGAGTATATTGGCAAATTTGTTAGCGCTAGCACCATTTGTATATTGAGCTTTTTACTAATTTTCAATAAAATATCGTAAAATTTTTTAGTAGGGTGTAACTGAGTTAATTTCGGAGGATGTACCAGTTGATTATATTCCTCTTTTATTCCACTATAGAAGATCTCTTGAGAAAAACTAAATTCACCTAAATTAAAAATATTATAAAAAAAAGAGTCAAACACAATTTCTAATCGATTTTTGAGGATATCAAAAAAAAAATCGTTGAATTCTCCTATGAACAAAATCC
>JBHLLE010000231.1:0-6258 GCA_048885945.1 Candidatus Hermodarchaeota archaeon
AAATAAAGATTACAGCTTCTGCTCCTTTATAAAAATGTCTACGCATAGCTTCAAATTTAATTTGACCTGCAATATCCCATAGAATAAGTTTAACTTTGATATTTTTAACCTCAACATTTTTCTCAGAAATATTAACTCCCAGAGTAGGAATATAGGTTCTTGCGAAAGCACCGTCAGTAAATCTTAGGATAGTTGAAGTTTTTCCCACACCAGGATCCCCACAAACCACAATTTTAAAATTATATGCAACTGCTGACTCTTCCTCTAAATCTTCTTCAGGAAATGCTTCTGAATCTGAAGTTGGTTTCTCCTTTTTTTGTAAGTCATTCAAAATTTCTGATATTTTGAGGTTGAGATTATTAATCTCATAAAAAATATCATTAGTAGTAGCCCTATTCGACTTAAGATCTATAATTTTTTCAGCAAAATCATTGAAAGCAGACTCAAGATAATCAATATATTTGTAAAAAATAACATCATCTGCTTCATTAAACAGGAGAGTTATAGTTGATAATGCCGTTCCTCCTTTAAAGCTATCTGTTTGCCTTTCTATATATTTTACAATACCTTTTAAATTGAATGAAGGAAAAGGCATTATAACGGCAGATTTAGGTATTACTCCTTGATCTGTAGTTAGCATAGTTATCGATTTAATTGCTACTGACATACGGAGCTTTTCAGATAAATCAAGAGGATTCCAAAGTACGGGGCTGGGCCCTGATCCTTCGTTGAGTTCTGTGTAAATAATCGCTTTTATTATTTCCGTAGTCATTTTTGGGAAAGAAATGGGAATATGTTTGACTAAAACTGTTTAATAAATAAAAAAACTTCAAGTTATTAAAAATTTGTAAATTCAAAGGATTTTCGTTCTGATAATATAGAAGATCGTGAAAGCGAACTTTCACGAAGAATTATTTTATTTTACTATACACTTGAAATCATTTTATTTGCTCTGTCAGCTTGATTTGGGAATAGATCTATAGGCACATTTTCTTTCCCTAATCCTGCAGCCACAAGAAATCTTGCACATGCTTTATAATCGCCTTTACAATATGTTTGTTTAAACATTTCAGCTGTTACTGGCATGTTGACCATCTTATCGTTAAAAAATATACATCCTGATAAATTTTTACACTCCACCATTTTTGTCATCATATTAAAAAATAAGTAAGATAACAAAGTAAACCTTTATATAAATAATATAAATAAAAGTTGCTATTTCTGTGAGATTGAAACGGTCTAAGAATTAAAGCATGAAGAAAATCATAGTCGTGATTTGTATAATAGCGTTGCAATTGTAGAAAAAGCTTCATCTACATTTTCCCCTATTAGAGCAGATGTTTCAATAAAGCCTAATTCTAATTTAGTTGCCAATTCGTCAATACTTTCAGGTGATACTTTTCTCTCTTCAGTAAGATCCTTTTTATTTCCAATGATATAACCAATTAAATCCTCACGACGATCTCCAAGTTGTTCAACTACATCTGAAAACCATTTTGGGATATTATTAAAAGTGTCTTCTCGAGTTAAATCAAAAACCAAAAAAACAGCATCAGAGCCACGATAAAACTGCTGTCTCATTGTATGGAATTTTTGTTGACCTCCAATATCCCATAGAGTCAATTGGATGATTTTATCATCAACATTAAATATTTTATCCGAAACCATGACACCTAAAGTAGGTACATAATTTCTTTTGAACGCATTATTGGTATATCTCAAAATTAATGAAGTTTTACCGACTGAAGGTTCTCCAACTAAAATTATTTTAAATTGATAATCAATTAGACTACGATCGGTTATTTTTTGAGCAGGGAAAGCTTCACTTTCTGGTTGAGTGGTTTCCTGTAATTTTAACTCTTCTAGAAGGGTTGAAACGTTAAATTCTAGATGTTCTAGAACGTTAACGAAATCTCCTCTTGTTGATTTTGATTTTTCTAGCTTTATAATTGTTGGAGTAAGATTATTAAATGGAACAGAAAGCTCATTAATGTATTTGTAAAAAATTACATCATGGTGTTCTTGAAAAAGCAAAACAAAAGCAGATTGACCTATTCCTCCCCGTCTAGCTTCATCATCCCATTTCACATATTTAATTAGTCCTTTTAAATTCATTGAAGTAAAAGGTAGAATAACTAATGATTCTGGAACAAGTCCTTGTTCTCCAGTTAAGACCGTTAAGGCTTTTATACTAATATGCATGAGCTCCATTTGAGTAAACTTAGAAGGAATCCAAGCTACGGGATTTGGTCCAAGCTCATCATTCATTTCAATGTAGGCAATACCTTTTATTATCTGATGTGTCATAATTATACTTAATTTTCTGGGATGAAGAATTAATATGTTTATATTCTGTAAATTTTTCTCTTTTAACTAATAATATAATATTGTTATATAAATAATAATCGCTGAAAAAAAAAAATTTTAGATTATGTTTTTAATCCTAAATACATAAACCAAAAGCTACTTAAATATCCAATTCTAACAATAATTACGAAAAATCCTGGTACTGTTAAGCCCTCTAATAACCCAAAAATACAGAAACAAAGAGAGCCTAATGAGAGATAAAGAAAATTTTTACGGATTGCCCCTGTAGATTGAAATGCTTTATACATAAAACCTATACCTAAAAGAATTATAACTGATATCAAAAGCGCACCCATCAAATATCCTGCTAGAGTATTTAGATTAACATTATAATCTATTAAATTTATTACTGGAATTGCTGGTGGTAGAGGATTGAAATTAAAAGATCCTAAAGGATCTGTGAATAATACTATATCAAAGAAAACTAGGATACCCAAGAAAACTATTATAATATAATATTTGACCTTTGGTGTCAATATTTTAGCTCCTAAATATATAGCGGTGACTATTGCAGGAGCAAACCATACATAAGATAAAATCGCGACTATTCCATTATTTGGCATATTTTGTTGAACTAATAGAACTAAAAGGAAATCTAAAAAAACTCCGAGGAACATGAGACCCGCAAAAATATTTGCTAAACCTAAATACAAAAGCATTTTAGCTTCTGTTTTTCGTGACCTATAAACAAAAAATGAACCAAAAATAATCCCAAATATTACCACTCCTGAAGCCGTAATCCCATCAATCCATCCATTTATATCTAATGGCAAATTTAAATTTCACCAATTAAAATTGTGATTTTCTGTTAATAATATAAATTTTAATTGTTAATTATATGGTTGTCTAATCTAATAAATCATATGGAAAATAGAGAGAACACTAACTTAATGTAGTTTTGGACATAAAGCAAATTAAATATTAAATTTAATTAGTTAATCTTTAACTTTCTCTAAAATAGAGATGATTCGGTAAATTGTAGTTCTCGCATGAAAGGGGATATTCGGATCTTGTGAGAGATCATCCACCATATACATAACATTACTCGCAAGAACACCAGGGGTTTCATCTTCTTTATGTAATTCATTAATACCTCTTTGTGCAATTCTTTTAATATTCCGTGGAACGCTTCTGTCTTGCATCATTCCATTTAAAAGATATTCAACATTTTCAAAGGCTTGTTTTTCTTCATCTGTTAGTGCCCTTGGCATAAAAAAATTCACCAAAAGAAGTGTATTTAATAAATAGGAAATTTAACAAGTAAAATTTTTGTTATAATATATTTTTTTTGATTTTGAATAAATATTTAGTAGATTCCGAATTCACGAATTTGTCGTCTTAAATTTAGTATTTCTTCATCAAACTCCGCAATTTGATCTCGATATTTCTTGAAAAATTCAGTAAATTCTTTAATTTCACCTTGATTAATTTCTTTTACGAAATCATAAGATATTTTTTGAATTGTGTTAAAATTATTATCAAATACCTCAGTAGAATTGAGAAGGTTTTGATCTACAATTTTACCTTGCTTTCTTACCAAATTACGGAGTTTACCACGAGGAATTCGAATTCTCTCAATCAAAGTATCACAGATATTAAGGAATTCATAAGATTGAGTTTTATTTTCTTCATTGAGTTTCGCTTCGATAATTTCTGTTCTCCACGTATTCATTCTTCCACTGGCAAAAGTATCAAAATTCAATGATATTGAATCAATACCTTCTCTTACAAGAAATCGAAGAAAATCAGGATCATCACTTGGAGCTTGTCCACAAATCCCAACTTTTTTGCCATTTTGATGAGCAGTTTTTATCAAATGACTAACAGATCTTCGTATAGCTTCGCTATTAGTTGTGTATTTATAATCTTTTGCTATGGGAATTAGTTTAGAACCATCTCTATCGACACCATACGTAAGTTGGGTAAGATCATTGCTTCCTATAGAAAATCCATCGAAGAATTGACAGAATAAGTCAGCACAGATAATATTAGAGGGTATTTCTGCCATTACATAGACTTTTAGATCATCTTCACCTCGAATTAAACCTTCTGTTTCCATTATCTGGATAATTTCTTTTCCTTCTTCAGCAGAACGGCAAAAGGGGACCATAGGAATCACATTCTTTAAACCACAGTCTCGAGCTTTTTTAATTGCTCTTAATTCTAAAATAAAAGCTTGCTGAAATTCATCAGAAACATACCGAGAAGCCCCCCTGAAGCCCATCATTGGGTTATTTTCATCCCCTTCATAAATCCAACCCCCAATTAGATTAGCATATTCATTAGTTTTAAAATCTGATAATCTTACTACACATTCTGCAAGAGTTCCATCTGGTAATGTTTTCCATACACCTGCAGCAATAGTAGCAATTCCTTCAGCTAATTTATCAACATAAAACTCTTCTTTATCATCATACCCTACCGTAAGAGATCTAATTTTATCTAATGTTTGTTTCAGTTTGAAAATTTCTTGATTAAATGGATCTTTATGATATAAATCGCTTTTTTTGATATTTTCAATTTTTTTTCTTTGAGCTAACAAAATATCATATCTTATTACTAAAGCTTCGAAGTCTATCAGAGCATTTGGATGAATTTGAGCTTCGTCATTAATTATGAATTCTAATCTTGCTAAGCCTGTTCCATCAGGATATTTCCCAGAAGATAATGCACCCTTTGGAATCCCTAAATTTACTAGTACCTTAGTTTTTGTTTGGGGGAGCTTAGCAAATTCAATAGTATCATAATCATATTCGACATCTTTTAACCAAATCCTTGATTCACCTTCACTGCAATCAATTGTTATAAAATCTACACCATCTCGTTCTTTTTCCTTCATAATCTGAACAATATCATCAGCTCCAACTATTGATGCTATGTTTAACTCTCTCGATACAATAGCTGCATGACAGGTAGGCCCTCCTCTCTCTGTGATAACACCCCCTAAATTTTGCATATATGAAGTCCAGTCTGGATTGGTTTCTTCAGTTATTAAAATATCCCCTTCTCGCAAAAGATGAGCATCATTTATGGATTCAATTATTTTAGTTTTTCCATATCCAATTCTTCTCCCTATTGCAATACCAGTATTTTCAACAAATAAACCTTCTTCTTTTAATTTGTCTGGATCTTCTAAAAGATAAAAGATTTCTTCTACGTCTCCTTTAATGCTATGAACCGTTTCTGGCCGTGCTTGAACAATGTAAATCTTACCATTATTTCCAACTGCCCATTCAATATCCATTCTTTTTCCATAATGATTTCTAATTTTTTGAGCATATTCCGCTAAAATTAAAACTTCATCTTCAGTTAAACAATATTCAATTTGCTTTTCTTGAGGTACATTAACTACTTCAGTACCAATTTTTTCAATACCCTTAGAAAAAACCATCATTTTTTCTTTTTTCACAAGTTCATGCCGAATAATTCGAAGCTGTTCAGGATCATGTTTAAAAACAATAAATTCATCTCCCTTTTCTACTCCTTGAACAATTAATTCTCCTAACCCCCACGTACCTCTAATAACTACAACATTAGGATTGCCTGAATCTGGATCTTCTGTGAACATTACACCAGAAGATTTAACACCCCCTACTCCTCCCGCCATCTCTTGAATGCCAACTGATAATTTTACAGCAAAATGATCAAAACCTGCTCTCTCACGATACATTGTGGCTCTTGTAGTAAAAACAGAGGCCATATCTTTTAGAATGTATTCTAAAATTTCTTTCTCTCCAGATATGTTTAGATGTGTATCTTGTTGCCCTGCAAATGAAGCATCAGGTAGATCTTCTGCAGTAGCGGAGCTTCTAACGGCGAATGTCGAATTTTCTCCGATTTTGTCTATTAATTTGTTATAAGCTTCTAATATTTCGTCAGCAAGAGAATCTG
>JBHLLE010000232.1:0-6216 GCA_048885945.1 Candidatus Hermodarchaeota archaeon
ACGGTATAATAAAACAGCTTCCCAAATCTTTTTCTCGTCGTATTTCTTTTTATAAAACTGTTTTGCTACTTCTTCAGTATAATAGTCATTAGTAGTTGGAATAATTTTTCTGTGTTCCCTATAGGCTTTATATTTTTCTCCACTTTCATATTCTTTATCAATGACTAAACCAACGGGTAAATCAAACCGATTATAGTAATCGTTTATAACAATTGCACATTTAGCAGAAGCTTCTAATGGTACATCACAAATTATTCCCAGTATATTTACTTCCCCTAAATCCATTAACGCATGGAGTAATGCTAAGGCTCCAACATCGTCACAATCTATATCCATGTCGGTATCGAAGATTACTGAAATTGATTTACTTTTAACCTTTTCCAAAAAAATTATCCCATTCCTTATTTATTTCTATATTATCCCCGTTTTAAGAATTTAAAGCTTTATAAATACATGATAAAGATTTAATATATATAGCAAGAAAATATAGTATTAAATAAATTTTAAATTAGATTAAAAAATTAAATAAGAGAAATTTAGAATTAGTTTTTTTTCCCAAAATCTTATCTTAAAAGATCGTTCACTCCAATTAAAGCACTAGGATATCCTAATTCTTTCGCAACTTGCTCAGCTAATTCTAAAGCTTTTTTTCTTGCAGGTAAAACAACTGTGCTAGCATTTCCTCTGAAATTTGGATGAAACTCTCCCAAAACTCTTAATGCTTCCTTTTTCTTTCGTTTTTCGTTGAGTAATAGTGTATATCTATAAATTATTGCATCAGCCCAAACAGGAGGATATCTCAATTTTATTGCGTCCATACTTATCTGATAATATTTAAGAGCATTTTCCTTATCTCCTATTCTTTCGTAAAATGCGGCTAAATTCCCTGGAATATTTTCAGGTGTCGCTTCTGTGACAATACCTTCACTTAATTCTAAACTTCTTAATGTAGCTTTCTTACATAAATCGAAATCATTCCCCATCTCTCCCATAATTGCAAGATTTCCACATAACTTTTGCGCAAATCTTGTAGGAAGTCGGTATAACGCATCGTCAATCCAAGGCACTATTTTATTTTTTAAGTAATCGTAAGTTTGCTTTGGTGAAGATCGCGTAGGATATCCTCCTGCTGTCCATATGTCTTGGAATTTTTTCATACCAACAGGATCTAAATATTGAACAATATTAATCCATATTGAAAGGACTGCTATTTCCATTAATTGTTTCGTCACTTTACTAGTACCTTCAGCTTTTTGAAACAGAGTCATAAAAGGTTCTCGAATCAACCCATCTATCTCATCAAGCATTTCTTTTGTGACTACTTGATTAGGATCTCTTTGATCTTCAGGGCGACTTTCTTGGGAGATTGCATTAAGTAAATCTAGATATACTTGGCTTTTATTAATTTTCTGAAGTAAATAAGCACCCATTTGTAAGATAGTAATACATAAAGCCCCTGTCTGATCTTCAAGTTCTGCAATAGTTTTACTATTAGTCGTTGCTTTAACCTGTTTATCTATTAAATCATATAGATCAAAAGTCATTCCCATTAATTCATTGGTAGCTTTCATGTTAATCTCTTGTATAATATTTTGAAATTTATCGTAATCAATTTCTCCTGAGAGAAGTCTCTTTTTTTGTTCGTTCATCTGCGCAAGATATGACTTCGATTTGTCGTTATTAGGTCGTTTTAATTGGAGTTCGTAATTTAATATTGTCATGTCCGCTTGGTTTTCTTGAGAATGTTCTTTCATTAACTCTGATTGTCTATATACGTAATCTGAGGCTATTGAAGAAGCTTGTTCTAAATCAAAGTGTCTCGTGGTTTGAATTAAGGCATTTATAAAAGTTAGAACTTTGTTATTATCGTCAGTTATTCCAGGAAACTTGTTTGTACTGATCATTTCTCTAACTTTAGGTTTATATTCGTTTCTAATTAATCCTAAAGAATTTTCCAATGATAAACTAAATATCATTTTAGAATATTGTTCACCTGTTATTTCTCCAGCACTATACTTTTTACTGAGTTCTTGCATCTGCTTGGCTATATCATAATTGGCAGCATCAGTATCTTGAGTGATTTCCTTGGTTTTTTTCATAAATTCTCTAAATGTTGTTGAGAATTTCTGACTTTCATTTATTACAAGACCTATCATATGAGATTCGGGAAATTCATTTACCCATTGTTTAAAAAACTTCATTCGTTCAACTTCAGCTCTTGCAAAATGAGCCACAGCGTTTTCAAAAATCTTCATTGTTAGATCTGCAACGAATATCCGTTTATCCGTATACGCCTCTATGGCATCAATAAGTCCTTTAGGAAGTTCTGCTTCAGTAAATTCAAATGATTGCCAACAAGTCTTAAAAATATCTTTAAAATCTGGAGAATCTCCTTCGTTTGGACGTTGGCTCCATAAGATTTTCTTTACTTTTGGTCCTACTCTCTCCCAAAATCTTCGATAATTTAAATGATTAAAATCCCAACCGGAATATCCCATAAAAAGGCACGGATACTTTTCTATTATTTTTTCGTAAACAATCGCTTTCGGTGCTGAAAAACCTTTAGCACTTTTGTAAGCAGATGCTACACTAACTATGGAATTTGGGCGCTCTATAGTCCCATGTATCTTACATAAAAGAAATTTACCGTTTGGGGCTCCATTCTTCATGAAAGTATCGTAATAATTTTGATATTCAGTATTTTCAACTAATAATTCAAAATCAACACCTTCTGCTCTTAGAGCGTGCTCTAAATAAATATCAAAATTCGTGGTAAAGCATGCTTTTAATATACCCGCTTTAGCTAATCTTGCAAGAGCAAAATGATTTGGATTTGGCTCAGCTACATCTAACGCTTCAAAAGCTTTATATAACCTTTCATCTAGTACCGTTGAGAAAGTTTCAAAAACCTCTTCGGGTTGTCGGTCTGGATCTTTAAGAATCATATCTTTTGGAAGATTAAAATCATCAGGTACCCTATCAAAGAATGCTTTCAATATCTCTTCTGTCAAAGTCCACCAAGAAGGAGAGCAACTTGGTGGAGGAATTGAAATCCCAGCTCCACAAAAAACAACGATTCCCTCTTTGAAGAGTGGGGGAAGTGTCTTTTCTAGCGGATCTGGATTAATTGGATTTATCGACATGTAAAATTCACCATTCTATATTAGTCCAAAATTACGTGACTTAGAAAAAATAAGTTTCATTAATTTTTAAGTCTTGTTTTATTAACTTGGAAAAATTATAAAATAAGAAAAATAAAAATTTTAAATTTACATCTTATGAGATTCTCTAGCAATAATCTCGTCTTGTAATTCTTTGCCAATTGCGGTAAAATATGCATTATATCCAGTTACTCTTACTAATAGATTTTTATAGTTTTCAGGATGTTTTTGCGCATCTTTTAGCATCTCAGCATCTAACATGTTTACTTGTAAGCAAGTCCCACCATTTTCAACATATCCTTTAAGATAAGATTTGAACTTCTCTTGATGCTCAGGGCTTTTAAGAATACTAGGATTAAATGTTATGGTATGGCTTGATCCATTAGGTAAATAATTTATATATTCTCCGTCTTCTGTTTTACCGCCTAATACCGTTCCAACTGAATTGGTAACTGCAGTAGGTCCTTTAGTATCCGCACCATTTGTAGGACATATAGCATTTGAAAGAAATGTTCCTTTTTCTCTTCCATCAGGAGTAGCTGGAGTCAGGGCTGCAGCAGAACCTGCCCAGTAATTCCAAGATAGCATTCCAGGGCGAAACTGAAAATCTGTGGATGTTTTATGGTTCCAAGTTTCATCAGCCCATGTTTTCATAACTCTTCTGGCCAAATCGTCAGGTTCTTCTTCATCATTTCCGTATTTTGGAGTCTTGTTTTTTAATATTGTTTGCATAACAACATATTCATTTCCTTTAAAATCGTTGATTAAAGCATCTTTAATTTGGGAAATTGAATATTTTTTATCATCGTATACAACTTTCTTAATTGCTAATAAAGAATCTACTGTAGTAGCATATCCAACTCCCTCGATGGTTATGAAACGTATTTCAGGACCTCCATTTCTTACATCCAGTCCTCTTTCTATACATCCTTTAACAATAGTTGATACGTAAGGAGTGGGTACGAACTCTGCGCGTAATTCTTCAGTTAAGTTATAAATATCAGCAGTATGCTTTATAACGAATCTAACCTGCTCCTTCCAAGCTTGCCAGAACTCTTCCCATGTGTTAAAATCCTCAGGGTTTCCTGTTTTTGGTCCGAATTGTTCTCCCTCTTTTGACCATGGTTTGACCACATTTCCAGGCATATTTTTACCGTTCCAGAGAGTTAATTCTATACTTTTCGCTAAGTTAGGATTACAGTTAACAGTTCCTGAGCGATCATTGCCTTGCATAGTGTTTTCTAAGCACCCTACGCAGGCATAGTCCCAAGCTTCTTCTTTTGGAATTCCTTCTAAAACCATCCCAGCTATACTTCGCTCATCAAAATTGATTAAGAAAGGAGCTCCTTGGGATCTTGAAATTATATCAATAACAATATTTAACAGTTTTTCAGGAGAATTTCGATGCAATCTTACGTTTGGTTTTGGTTCTAAGATAGGTGACCAATCATCTATCACTTCTAAAATGATATAGGTTAGTTCATTAGTTAAATCTTCTCCATTAGGTCCGCATCCAGAGAGAGTCATTAGCTGACCAAAAGCAGAAGTAATTCCTTGCTTTCCAACTTTTATCATCGCATCATAAGCAGTATTGCAGTGAAACCAAAAACTTCCTAAAATATCCTTAGCAAATTCTTTTGTGATATTTTTTTCATCAATTACATCCTTTTTATATAAAGCCCATAAATGCTGGTCTGTTCTGCCAAAAGATGTTCCTGCTCCTGGATACGATTCTTCGGATAATATTAACATGTGAGTAATCCATAGTGCTTGTACTCCTTGCCAAAAAGTCTCTGCAGGTTCCCAAGGAACATGTTCTAGATTTTTTGCCATTTGTTCAAGCTCTTCAGCTCTCTCTTGAGTTGGTGCATCCTTCTTTTGTCTTCTACATTCTTCAGCGTATTTTTGAGCTAATTCTCTAATAAATAGAGTTGAAATAATCATCGCGCGTAATTCTTGTCCTTTAGTCCCTTTTTTCTCCTTTTCACTTAATTTATTATAACTTATTGTGGCAGTTTCATATAGAAATTTAAATCCTTTCTTAATTACAGTCTCGTGATTGGGAATTATATGACCAGCAGTTGCTCCAGTATTTCCAAAACCAGATTTGTGATATTTGAAAAAATCCTTACGCGCTTTTAAATTCTTTTTCCAATAATTTTTAGCCTCATCCTTGGTAAAACATTTACTTAGTTGAGTATTAAATCGGGATCCTCCTAATAAACTAGGCCCCACAATCTCTTGTGGAATATAATTTAACATAACTTCTCTAAAAAATACTGCTCTGCGTTCTGGCAAGGATAAGTCCCAGAAGTCTTTTGCCGACAAGCTTAACTTAGCAACTTCAAAAGCATCTTTCATAGCTTTTGGTAATGTAGTCACTTCCGTAGCCATAGACCTAAATGTACTATGAAAAACACCTTCGTCTTTGACTCCAACATAAGTGTGCGTTTCTGGTGCTACGTAATAATCAGTTTCATGCCACACAATGTCCCAATCTGTACCTGTAGTAAATGGACTAAATTGATTATTCCATTCTCTTTCCGCACCCTTGAAATAATAATCTCTTAACCACTTAGATCGAGGAGAAAGATCGTGTGGTTCAGCGATTTTGAATATCGATTCTGATTTACTCATTTTGTTTCCCTTTATGGCTATTTAATTAAGTCTTGTGATCTATTATCTAAATAGTTATTTATAAATTGGTTTTTCAAATTATAACAAGTCATTTAAATACTCTAATAAATTTAAACCTAAAATTATAGTTTATAATTTGAGCTTAAGAGTATTTTATTCAATCACCTAAGAATACCTGATATTTTTGAAGTGAAAAGATTAGAATAAACAATATTTTTATTCTGATATAAGGAAAAGAAACCAAAAATATACTCAAAATTTATATTATTTTACTTTCTTATCATTTTTAATAAAAATTAAAAGCACTATTCTTAAGGAAAATTAAAGGGTTTAATATGGCAATATCAGATTTATCAACGATTGAATGATTATTATGGTAAGATCAAGGACATCCTTGCTCTTCATCCTACTTTTGCTG
>JBHLLE010000233.1:0-5554 GCA_048885945.1 Candidatus Hermodarchaeota archaeon
AATAGAAATATAAATTATATCTTAGTTAAGAAATAGTGATTTTTTTACTTAGCATCCAAGTATTTACATTTTTTTCTTAATTTTATAACAATCGGTTGATTTAGTTTGTACTTAACTAGATTTAAATTTGGCTTTTTTAAATTAACTTTTGTTAATTTATCCATTACGATAGTTTAAAAAAAATAAAAGAAGAAAGAAAAAAATAGAAAATAAAATGTGAGCTATTTAGCTCTTGTTATTTTATTCTAAAAGGTCTTTTTCTGAAGGTTTTTCCACAATATCTAAGAGATTGTACTCCGTAATCATTTGAAGTACTCCCATAACTTTCAATCCGTGGTTATAAAGTTCATTTGCATCGTATAAATTCCTCCAACAGAATGGGCATTCGGTTAAAAGGAAGTCCGCTTCCACGGCGTTAGCCTCGTCACATCTAAGGCTTGCAGTCCTCAAACTAAAGTCTGGATACCCTGCTCGAACGCCGCCTCCAGCTCCACAGCACATGGAATTGAGCATAATTCGATACATCTCAGTGAACTTAAGACCAACGTCTTCTTCAAGTTTTCTTAAGATAACTCTTGGAACTTCAAACCATTCGTCTTGCGCTTGTTTTATCTTACGCATGTCAAACATTAAATTCTTCGATTCTTTGATCATTTCTTGCTCCATATCTACCGCAAAGTGTCTACCAGTATGACATGGATCGTGGTAAGTTATAGTCTTTCCTTTCAATTCTTTGTTGGCTTTGAATTTTATCTTTCCCATGGTAATAAGTTTTGAAATTAACTCGAAAGCGTGTTGAGTTTTGAATGGTAATTTCTCGCCTTCTGCCATCCATTTTGGATAATCGATTGTAATGGTACGATAACAACCAGCACATGAGAAGTAAACCTTCTTGACGTTTTTAAATGCTTCAAGATTTTTTCTCATTAATTCTTGACCTGTGTTTACGGCACCAACTCTGAAAAATGGGCTTCCGCAGCATACTTCGTCAGTTATAAGAGTAAAATTCATTCCTAACATCTCAAATAATTTTGCAGTCGCGGTAGCTACCTCAATTTGGCGATAACTTGCGGTACAGCCAACATAATAAGCTATTTTTGCGTCTTTATTATTAATATATTTATCTAAACCTGCATCTTTAGCCCATTTCATTCGTTCTTCTGCTTTACCACCGTAAGGATTATTTAATTCTTTGACTAATCTATCTACTAATTGATGTTTATCAATCATAGGGATACCTGCTTCTACACATGCAGCGCGTAAAGATTCAATGATATCAACAGTTGGAACTTTATTTTCACATTGCGCAGAACACATTCCGCAAGTGATACAAGGCATTATTACATCTCTTACTTCTTCGGAAAATTCTAAATCTCCGTTTAAAATCGATCGAGCTATCCAAATTTTACCAGCGTTCCAAAACGCTTCCCATCCGTATTCTATACCTGCTGGGCACGCGTCAACCATCCCTTCGTAAAGAACTTCTTTTTGTTTACCTTTAAATTCACCAATACCTTTCTTGTCAGGTTCACCTGAATACGCAAACCTGCAAGCTTTACAATGAATACACTTAAAGATATCTTTTTCTAATTCTTGTAATCTATCCATTCCAGTTTTTGCCATTTTTTATCAACCTCGTTAATTTATGGAAGAGCAAGTCTTCCAGGATGCATTATCATATTAGGATCGACCAATTTCTTAAAGGCCCGTAAGTATTTCCAATACATTGCAGCATTATAATATGCTTCAATATGAATATATGGGTCTGGTCTGTAATTGAGCCAGCCTCTCTTTAATCCATATTCTGTGGTTTCACGGTTTAATTCTTGTACTTCTTCAAAATCTTCTTGCTTAGTGCTGTCAAAACAGACAATAGGCATGCAAATTGCTTGCCTGCATCGTTCAATTGAAGCTATCCACATTACAGGTGGAAAACCGTGGCGTTCCATAGCGGCGTTGTACATCTCTGCGAATTCTGCGCATTCATTCCAAGGAGTATACCATGTAATAAATAAGAATCCTGCTTCCCAGAATGAATAAGGTATAGCTATTTTATTTGGTTTTTTCATTCTGCTTTCAATTTGTTTAGGATGCAATTCCCAAGGTTTCATCGCAGCACCGTCTTTAGCTCGATTCTTTTTGAAATCTTCAGCCATTTTATTTATTTTGTTAACTGCAAAATCTAATTCCTCTTTGCTCTGAGCCCAAGTCTCCCAATTCATCCACCAAGGTGAAACACCAATTCCTTTATAGAATTCGTAATCATGAGGGACTTTATCTTTTGGCCAACGAGTCATAACCAAAGGATAATTACCACCTTGTACCATAACAGTGTTATGACTGATTCCGAATTCTTGCTTGGCGACTTCTAAGGTTAAGTCTTGCATATCATAAGGATTTGACATTCCCCATGCAACTACAGTTTTATATTTAGGATGGGGATAAATCTTTACGGCAGCCTTGGTAACAACGCCAAAAGCTCCTTGACTACCCATTAGAAAAGACCACATGTCGGGTCCAAGGCCATACTTATAGAAAGGTTTAGCAAAAGGAAGAGCCCATGAACCAGTTCTTACTACATCACCATTAGGGAACACGATTTCTGCGCACATAAAGTTATCGCCCTGAGGTCCAACTGAAGAAGTATATAGAGAAAAACCTCTGTCAATTGCGTCTCCCATAACGGTTGCAGCGGGAGGAGCACCATCTGCGATAGGAGGTGCCCAGTCAGGATGATTTTTATGCATGTAAGCCCAGAGTGATCCGTTAGTAACTCCAGGTTCAATTATGGCATATCGATTTTCCTCGTCGATCTCAATAATTCGGTTCATTCTGCTTAAATCAAGAAGTACTCCACCAGGCTTGATTGTAGGGCAAGCAAATCCTCCAGATAATCCAGCTGAAACAGGACTTACCGCTATTTTTTCTGCTGAACAGTAGATTAAGATTTTACGAATTTCTTCGGGATATTTTGGTCTCACTACGATATCTGGAATTTGGCTTTCTAAACCCATTACTGATTTTGCTAAGTAAGATGCTGTGATTGCTTTGTTATTCGTCGCATATTCTTTACCTACGATGCCTTTCATAGCATCTAGGTCTTTTTCATCTGGTAATTTATATGACATTTTGTATCATTCCTAATTTTTCTTTTTTGTATTAAATTTTAACTAGTATAGTTAGCAAAATTAACAAATGAATTTTAAATTTTCTTATAATCAATTTCAAAAAAAAGAAGTCTTTTTCTTATAATTGTTCTGTGAAATGATTAAAAGTAGAAATATTTTTATTGAAAGTGGAAATTTAAAAATGAGTTAATTTTGACTATTTAAGAAAAACCTATTATATAAATACCATTATCGTAGCTAAATTAAAGAAATAAACTGTTCAGTCTTTACTATAATTTGAAAAATTAATCTGTTAAGTTTTAAAATAAAAAATTTAATTGTATTATACAGCAATAAAAACTGATATATTCATTTTCCCCATTGCTTCCTAAGAATATCACGGAGTATTTTTGTACCTTCAGCTATACCATTTTCCAATACATTTCTATCTTTTTCATTAATCAAGACGCGCGTTAGCTTGTGTAATAGAATGTCGTTAATCTCGTCAGTTATTTCAAATTTCCTTTCTATTGGAATCTCTGGTTTATTCATATCGGCGAGAAAAGCTTTTGATTTCTGTTGCCATTCTAGAAAAGAAAGAAAAATGAATCCCCGTAACGTTCTATCATTTAATGGAATGTAATTGGATAACAATTTCGCCATAGCTGTTGCCATTCCTTTCTGCATTGCATCTACTTTCACATTTTTATATTGTTGTTGTACTTCTTCAACCTTGCTAATGTTAAATATACTTTCTATAGTAATTTCAATCACTTTTACTTTTTTATTTTTTATTTAATAACCTTGAAACCTAATTTCCATAAATTAGAGATTTTTTTGTAAATTCTTTATCTCTAATTAAATGATAAAAATGTAAGAATTAATAGTGAAGAATTTTACTTTGATTTGTTCTAATACGACGAATTTAAAGATATTGAAATAAAATTTAAATAGTACCTTTGCATCATTTCCAATCTTAGTTAAATCCTCTATGCATTAGAACGATATTTATTTTTCTTACTTTATCATTTTCCTTTTAAGACCGAATAGAAATCCAAAATATGCTCCTCCAAGGGAGATAATTACAGCGAGCGGAGAATAATATATGATTAAGTAAGCAAAGAAAGGATCCAGCACATAATAATATACAATTAGTAATACTGTGGTATAAATAGACGAATTTACAAATGTACCAAGTTTATTCATAATGATATAACCTAAAAGGAAATTAGGGAATCCCATAACGATAATTAATTCAAGTAATGTTATAAATGCTGCTCGAGGGAGTACGTCTAAGAAAATATCTTCTTGGGTATATAAGGGCTCATATTCTTTTTGTGGTTCAAAAAAATAATCGATTGCCGCTAAATTTAAGAAGATTAATAAAATAGATAGAGGAATTACAATCACCCATGCTAACAATAATCGATTTTTGAGTGAAAAGCTAACTTTACCAGCCAAGTTTTCGCTTATAATGGAATCCATTACTTCGTTATTTATTTCCTCTTGTTTAAAGTCTGGCGCATACAAATCAACAAAGTCTCTTAATATATTTTGGAGAATTTTCCTGGTAAGACTGTTATCGTCTATTGAAGGTACAATAGCAGTTGCTAGTAATTGTTCGTCTATGAATGGAACTAAGATCAACTTATTTCCATCTCCTAAATCCATGTGTTGGATTATACTATTCAGAGCTTCTCGTCCAAAATTAGCAAACGACGCAAAAAAACCTACTAAAATGTTATCGTCATATTGTTCTTCTTTAAGATAATTTTTTGAATAAAGTAGGGTCCCATTAAATTTCATGATATATAATTTTTTTATCATTTTTATTAAACCTCATATTATATATTCTAAATAACATTTTGAGTTAAATTTACAAATTCTAAATATTCTTCTAATGTTGCCTTATGTCTTTTAAAATTATAGACAAAATCACCGACTGAATTTATTAACTTCATTATTATCTTTTCTGGGTTTTCTTTCGTACAATAAATCTTATAACGCTCGTTTTTTCTTTCTTCTATGAAAATAGCAGAATCAATTTCTAACATCTTTTTTAACGCCTCCTGATCTGGATTTTCTAACTCTATTGTTATTATTTCGCCAGATTGAGGTACTTTGGATATGAAATGATCTATGGTTCCAATATCTGCTTGTTTGTTCCTAATAGTAATTATTTTATCGCAGTGTGAAACGATGTCTTTAGGACCTTGAATTATAATGATAACATGAAATTTTTTTTTTATCCTTTCAATATACCTACAAAATTGTTCGCACTCTAATCTTCCTGCTTCTCCCGAAGGTATGGAAATCAATAAGAAAGTACAAGAGTCTATTTCGATACATGGGCTGTTTCTTGCGGTTTGTGAAAAGTGCCTCCCTTACATATACGGAGCCAATACTTCTAGATTCGAGCGACAGAAAGGTTTTCGTCGCCCATTTTC
>JBHLLE010000233.1:5564-6206 GCA_048885945.1 Candidatus Hermodarchaeota archaeon
ATAATATATTTTCCATTTTAAGTAGGGCTCTTGAAATTGAAAATTGAATATGTTCTAGAGTTGATAATTGACTAATTTTTTCATTTTTTCTATGGAGTAATCCTGTTACATCTAACGCCCTTTTAATTAATCTTTTCTTATTCTTTCTTTTTCCTATAATTCTAAATTTGTAGGTAAGAGCTTTTTTGATCTTCATTCGGTTCATTTTTGATTCAACACGATCCGAAACAATAGATACCCCTTTTATTTCCCTTACTTCGTTAGGTTTAATTTCTTTATTAAATATTGAAATGTAACCTGAAAAATTGGAATAACTACCCGTAATAGCTTGATATAGGTGGTAAATAGCTGTTGTATTAATTTTTCCATCTTCTTCTTCCTCAGCTTCACAAAATATTCCTATTGATTGACCTCGATGAAGTTCAAAATTAAGATTAAAAATCTCATTAGAGATTGAAACATCCTCAAGGATAATATGTTGTGAACCCTCTTTTATACGCAAAATTGATTTAATTAACTCTACTACGTGTGGAGGTTTTTTAATATCCCATTTTTTTATTATTTCAATATTTTCCAAGTTATCTTCTTTTATTATTTGATCTCTTTCTTTAATATAATTAGCTCTATAGCTATATTGATCTT
>JBHLLE010000234.1:0-6201 GCA_048885945.1 Candidatus Hermodarchaeota archaeon
TTCTCTTTTCAGGATCACTTAAAACTTCGTAAGCTTCTTGAACCTCAATAAATTTATCTTTAGCATTTGGATCCTCCTTATTTACATCGGGATGGTATTTTTTTGCTAATCTTCGATATGCAAGCTTAATTTGATCTTCAGTTGCGTCTTTATCTACGCCTAAAACTTCATAATAATCTCGTTTATTTTGTCGAGAGCTCATATAATCCCTTGGTAATGCAAAAACAATAAGTATTATTATCTTATGAAATCTATCGTGAAATTTATTTTTTTGGGTATAAGAATTTAAATCATATCTTCAAAATCCAAAAAAGTAAAGAAAATAAAATTAAGGTATTTTTTATAATAAATCTAAACTATCTTAGATTTTAATTTTCTTTATATCTGAAATTATTGAAGTTTATTAAGATGTTTATTACACAAAGCATCGCATATTTCTATCTTTGGATGATTCCTACTTACTTGAATGAATTCAACGCTTGCAAATTCCTTCCTTAGCTCCAAAACTTTTTTGTAAAGTTCTAATAGATGGGGTTTGGTAATTTTAAACTTTTTGTTCAATTGTTTAATAACCAATTGACTATCGGAAAAGACTTTAATTTTAGAATTTGTAAATTTCTTTGCGACCCGTAGAGAATTGACTATAGCTGTATATTCTGCGATATTATTTGTTGTATTTCCAATAAATCCAGTACCATCGTGGATTCTTTGTCCATTTTGATTTACTAAAATAAATGCCCAAGCACCTGGACCTGGATTTCCCCTACAAGCTCCATCAACGTAGATTTCAAGTTCGTTTTCTTTTTCTTTTTTAATTTTTGACATTCTCTTTCATCAATTTGGATTAAATTTATAAATTCTATAATATGATTTATTCTTCTTATAAGAATTTAAATAATACATCAGTACTTAAAAAAATATAAAAATTAAAGAAAAAATAGGTAATATTTAAAAACATTTTTACTAATTTATTGAATCAGGAATCCGTGTACTTCTTTATAATTGTCTAGAATGCTGAGATATCACTCATCTTCATCCCAATCCACATCCACTACTTTCTTCTTGTCGTCTTTCTTCTTATCTTCAGACTTATATGTAGCACCCCCAGCACCTTCGGCTCCTCCCATATCATCAGGTGGAACGCCTCCCATACCACCAGGAGGGATACCACCCATTCCGCTTGCGGCTCTCTGAGCTTGTTCAGCGGCTTGTTGATAAGCTTGAGATTGGGCTTGCTGTCCGTAAATTCTCTGTGAAAACGAATACATCGATTTTTGTAGGTTTTCGATGCCTAACTTTATTCTATTTACATCGTCAGTTTTAAGATCTTCTTCGAGCGATTTTATAGCATTTTCAATCTCTTGCTTTTCGTTTTCTTGAATAGCATCCTTATTATCTTCCATCAATTTTCTAGTTTGATATATCATTGATTCTGCGTTGTTCTTAGCTTCTACCTTTTCTTTTATTTTTTTATCTTCATCTTCGTATTGTTCCGCGTCTCTAATTTTCTTTTGAATTTCTTCTTCTGATAATCCTTGAGCACCTGTCACTGTAATCCCTGTTTCTTTTCCCGTTCCTAAATCCTTCGCGGTGACGTGAACGATACCATCAGCATCGATAGAAAATTTTACTTCTATTTGTGGTACTCCTCGAGGAGCAGGTGGAATTCCAGTTAAATGAAACATCCCTAAAGAGATATTATCTTTAGCCATGTATCTCTCTCCTTGTAGAACGTTAATAGTGACTGCTGGTTGATTGTCTGAAGCTGTAGAAAAAACTTTAGCTTTCTCAGTAGGAATGGTGGAATTTCGTTCGATTAAAGGTGTTGAGACATTACCTAAAGTTTCCACACCTAGAGTTAATGGGGTAACATCCAATAAAAGGATATCTTCCACTTCTCCTGCAATAACTCCTCCTTGAATAGCAGCGCCTATCGCAACGCACTCCATAGGATCTACAGAGTGTTCTGGTTCCTTACCAAAAAATTTTTTGAACCTTTCTTGAACAGAGGGCATCCTTGTGGGTCCACCAACAAGTATAACCTTATTCACATTAGCAACAGAGATTTTAGCATCAGAAACAGCTCTTTGCATTATTGGATCTAATCTTCTTAGTGTTGGCTCAATTAATTGTTCTAATTTTGCTCTAGAAAGTTCCATTTCCAAATGAACGGGATTTCCTTCTTTCTGAGATAGATAAGGAAGGTTAATTTGAGTAGTAATTGTTGTAGATAATTCTATTTTAGCTTTTTCAGCACCATCTTTTAAGCGAATCATTGCTTTATTATCGCTTCTAAGATCTATTCCCTCTTTCTTTTTAAATTCTTCCAGAAGCCAATCAATTATTGCGTTATCCATATCAGTACCCCCAAGTTGCGTATCTCCAGCTGTTGAAAGAACTTCAACTACACCCTCGCCATATTCCATTAAAGTAACATCAAACGTGCCACCACCTAAATCTAATACACCTATTTTTAAAAGCTTATCTTTGGTATCTTTATCTAAACCGTAGGCAAGGCACGCAGCAGTAGGCTCGTTAATCATACGAACAACCTCAAGTCCTGCAATTTCTCCAGCATTCTTTGTCGCGGTTCTTTGCTGATCGTTAAAATATGCGGGTACCGTTATAACTGCTTTTTTAATCTCTTCTCCTAAATATGACGACGCGTCATTTGCAATTTTCTTTAATATCATTGCGGAAACTTCTTCAGGACTAAATTCTTTCCATTCAGAACCGACTTTAACCTTAGCCTTATATGTAGTTCCCATTTTTCTCTTAATGGCGTATACAGTTCCGTCAGGATTAGAAACTGCTTGACGGCGAGCTGGCTCTCCTACAATTTTTCGAGCATTATCATCAAATGCTACATATGATGGAAACGCTTTTCCTCCAAGCGTTCTACCTTCTGCAGCGGGAACAATTTCGGGTTTACCTGTAGCACTTATTACAGCGCACGCACTGTTTGAGGTTCCTAAATCAATTCCAATTATTTTTTCTTTTTTCTTTGGTTTGCTTTCTTCACTCATGATTATTAATTCACTTCGACTGAGAATTGAAAGTTAATATTATTTTGCTAATTTTAAGATTGAACTATTTCCTTTAGATTATATTATAAATTAACAATTAAATTTTTTTCGAATTTAATGATTTAGAGATCTATATAAATCATAAATTTTATTTTTTTTAATTTTTTTTTATTTGTTAAGCTAATGCTAAATATTATTGAATTAAGTTTTTATTGTTCATTTTTATGAAATATAAACGGTTATGCTTATGACTAAAAAGCAAGAAAAAGAAAAAGATTTGGATAAAGAAAACTCCTTAAATGTAGATAAAACAAACTCTAAAGTCTCAAAACAAAAGAATAGTTCGGAAAAACAGAAAGAGCAAACTAAGAGTGAGATTAAAGAAAAAACAAAATCTGAAAAAGTAGAACTTATTGAAGAAAAAGAAGATGCCGGTTTGCAATTAGAATATTTTTCAAAAGAAGAACTAATAGAACAGTTAAAAGAATTAGAAGAAACTATAAAGAAAGACGAAGAGAAAATTAAAGAATTAAGCTCATGGAAAGATAAATATATGCGATTACAAGCGGAATTTGAAAACACTCAAAAAAGATGGGAAAAAAATCGCCAATATTTACAATCCCAATATACAGCGAGCGTTTTGAAAAATTTTTTGCCTCTTTACGATTCGTTTAAGAAAGCACTTGACGACGACTCTGGAAAAAATGAAGTTCTTAAACAATTCTACAATCAATTCTTAAACATACTAAAATACGAAGGTGCAGAACCAATGGAAACAAAGTTAAACGATTCTTTTGATTATAGTTTTCACGAAGCGCTAACTACCGTCGAAAAAGAAGATGTAGAACCAAATATTATAATAGACATAATACAAGAAGGATGGAAGTTCAAAAAGGATGTATTACGATACGCAAAAGTAGTTATATCTAAGAAACCTAAACCGCCTGAGCCAGAACCAGAACCTGAAGTTGCAAAGGAAACTGAAGAAGAGATAAAATCTCAAGAGGGTGTACAGATAAATAATAAAGACGAGGATTCTCAAACGGAAAAGAAAGAGGATTCTGTTTCTGACGAAAATGAATATATTTCTTAAAAATAGTAATTAATTTTAATTCGTTTAATTATATTTTTTCTTATTTTTTTTAAATTAATGGATTTAAATCATAAAGATTATTACTTTGAATTTATTTAATAATCTAAGTAAAAATTATAAATAGTTTTGAAGATTATATTATTCTAAAATAAAGGAGATGAACGATAAATGGCAGAAGAGCCCCAATTTCCCCCCATTCCCGCAATTGGAGACATAATAGACAGGAAGGACAGATTTAAACAACTAAAATATACTGTAATTAAATGTTCTAGCTGTCAAGCAAAGTATACGCGTGAATTTAAACCTGGAGATTATATTTTTAAAAAGTTAGATGACGAAGAGTGCGAAAAATGTCATACAAGAAATGGAAAAATAGAGGAAATTTACTCAGAATGGATTGATCCTAAAAAAGAAAAAAAGAAAAAAAAGTAATTATAGATTTTTTTATAGTCTAATCATGATTTCAAAAGATTTAGAAGGGTTAATTGATCAAGCAGTTTCAAGAGATTTTATTATCCATCAAATTTCAGAACAAGATCGGCAAAACGACTCTTTTAAAGCTTTAGAATTTACCTTATCTTTTAATAATATTAATATTGAATACGAGAGGAAAGTAGAAAGTTCAAAATATCCAGTTATTCCTCGATATCAATACGTGTTTGGATTTTATCCACGCGATGGATTGTGCTTATTCGTTAATAAACAAGAGCATAAAATTGCATTGTGCAATGGACCTTTAGAAGAGATTAGCAGCACTTGCTCATTAATTCACTCTTTAATATATTTGATCGTACCAGTGGATAAGTTTGAAGTGTATACTTATCTGCCCGCGTGTTGTGAGCTAAATTGTAAGAATTCTCCTAATCAATTTAACCTCAGAATAAGTCTTTTTAACGAAAAAGACAACTGAATCTAATTTTATGTTAGAAGTAAAAAAAGAAAAAGAAAATATTATAAATATTAGATATTTTATTACTTCTCATTTTTAACGAGTTTTATCAAAGCAATAGCGATGGCAATAAGGAAAGGTAATGGAGCGATAAGCCCTAAAATAATGAAGGAAATATTATTTTCTGCAGTGGCTACTTTAAAGGCGCTATTTAAAACACTTAAATAGAATAAAATCAATACAATAATCGGTAAATATCTATTATTAATTCTCATTTTTATCATTTTTTTTCAAGTTAATTAAATTGGGAATAAATCAACTCCTGCTAATATTGGATTAATTGTTAGACTCGCAATAGTTAGAATAACAACTGTAAATACTATAAATAAGGGTATTAAACCAAAGAAAATCAACGCTGTTTTAGTTTTACCACGCGTTTCAATTTTTTCATCGTTTAAAATGTAGCCATAAAGAATTAAGAACACGAAGATTACTAAAAACCAACCAAGAAAATTAAAGAAAGGGATAGAAAAGATCGAAAATGTACTTTTAGGATCAGATAACCATACCCACATTCCCTTAGAATTTGGATATATTGACGCCGAACCAATATTTACCATTACAGGATCTATCCAGAGATCGAGAGAGACAGCTAGAATTCCGGCAATACTAGCATGAAACATGTAATTACGATTTGAAAAGATCACCTGTGAAATATAATTACAACACCACGCGAGCATAAACCAACTTAAACACGTATAAAGAGGTATCTCAACAAACCATAAACCCCCTCTTGTAAAGAAATATGTCTCATCAAAGGTAAGATTATACCTTCCAAGCAAAATCCAATGTACTTCTTCAAAACCTGCAAATATTATTGCTCCGTAAAAAAAGCAAGTAGTTTTATATTTCCCTTCCGTTTTAAGTCCGTGGTGTATCACTAACATAGCTAAAATTATGGTGATAATGTCTGTGATCAATAGATCTAACCATAGTGGTTTGTAAGAATAAGGTCCAAGAATGTTTGGAACCCTCAGAACTTCTGGAAACAAATGATGCAATAATGTGGAAAGTACTACAATAGGAGCAAAAATAACTGTCACAATTAATACGAATTTATCATCATAGTCTAACTTCATGATAAAATCTATTCTTTTTTTGAATTTATATATCTTTTGAACTTATAAAATTGA
>JBHLLE010000235.1:0-6181 GCA_048885945.1 Candidatus Hermodarchaeota archaeon
CTGCTTTTAGCAACCCACAACAGCAGGTACAGCAGCAACATATAAAGATTGGTTTTTGAGAATTACCTGTTTGAAGAATTAATCCATCGTCTTCTGCTTTTTTTAGGATTTCTAGGGTCTCTTCTTTGCTAATAGGACGCGCAAATCCCATATCTATATAAAATTGAGCACCACTCCTAAAGGAAAAACAAATTTCGCGCATTTTGGTTTGCTTACAAGGTTCTCCAATTAAATCTTGACCTTTTTTGCATATACAATCTGCAACCGCAATTGGTTCTCCCGCATTTTCTACAATTTTTCTCACGTCGTTATATGTTGCTATTACGTTTTCAGGAGTTACGCTTTTTTCAATGGGAATAACTCGGATTTGGGGAATTAATCGATGAAATTCTTTGAGATATGCTTCATCTACATACTCGTGGAAATCTTTGACAAAATCTGGAGTTAGTCTATCTAATTGATATTCATACATCCCTATAGCAAGAAATGCATTACAATAGACTTTATCCTTTCCTTTCTTTCCAAAATTTATCGATCCTTTTCCCGCCATTTCATCTAAAATTTCTTCTAGTTCTTCTAAAGATATATCTAATTTCTTCACGCGTCGGTGTATTCTTTTTAAAGATTCTGGAGTAAAATTAAGAATTAAAGCAATTTCAGCTTCTTTAGGTGTAAATAATTGCTTTAACAATCTAATCTCTACTCCTGATTTAGTAGCGGGAAATCCAACAGGCATCTTATCTAAATGTTGTTGGAGCTTACGATAAATATCTATTTTTTCAGTACTCATAAAATCACTTTCCAAAATTAATTGTATGTTTAATATTTTTTGAAAAAATTAAGAATTTAATTTGTTTTTATTTTTGGAGGGGGAATAAATATAGATCTAAGTCCTGTTCTCTCGAGGTTGATTGAATTTTCAGGACAATGATGAGCACAAAGCCCACAACCAATACATCTATCTTTATTAATAACTGCTATTGTTTCTTCTAAATAGAGTG
This sequence comes from Candidatus Hermodarchaeota archaeon, assembly GCA_048885945.1. Lineage (GTDB taxonomy): Archaea > Asgardarchaeota > Lokiarchaeia > Sigyniarchaeales > SOKP01 > LW40-45. The sequence goes on from JBHLLE010000235.1 coordinate 1,002, forward strand.
CCTCCATAGGACAAATATTAACGCAATTACCACATCCTACACAGGTTTCCTCGTTAATATTCGCTAAATATGAACTAAAAGTTGAAGTGGGAGATGTTCCACTATAAAAGTTTACAAAATTACCACAACAACATTTGCAGCAATTACATAATCCTACCTCCTCGTCGTTTGGATCTTGATGGTTGTGAATTGCCTTGTGTACTAATCCTACATCTTCTGCTTCTTTTAAAATTTTCAATGCTTCTTCTTTAGAAATTTGTTTTGCAAAACCTTGGTCAATACAAAATTGCGCGGTTCGACCTAAACTAATACAATTCTCTCTTGGAGCATCTATTTTGCATGGATCGTCTAGTAAATCCTTCAAATGTCTGCAATAGCAATGAGAAACTCCAATTGTGTCGTACTTGTTCACAATTTTTTTTACTTCTTCGTATGGAAACACTGTATCTTGCTGTAAATCTATTTGTTCTTCAACAGGTACCACCCTATCAAAAGGGAGACTATTTTTAAATGCGTTAACTAATTGTTCATAATTTTGTTGAGTACCCTTATTCAACTCTTCAAAAAACCGATTCCATATCTGCGCTAATTTTTTCTGTTTATCGCCTTTTTCTCCTCGCATCAAGGTAAATTCAAGCATTCCAGGAAGAAATGCGACTATGCGATAAACCATAACTCCTGTACTTCTACTTGCAATTCCCGAAATCATGCCAATGTGCATTAACTCTTTAAGCATCTTTTCTATGTATTGATCCTCTAAGTTTGTTTGATTTTTTAGTTGGTCGTACGTATATGAAGATTTTCTAAATTTTAAGAGAAAATTCAATTGTTCCTCGTTAATTAATGTTTTAAGTAATTCAACAAGAGGCTCATTGATAGGTATTGGTAATTCTCCTGCCTTCACGATCTTTCTGGCAAGTTTATACCACGATTTTTCCGACATTATAATACTCAAAATTTATTATCTTTTAAAAATAAAGTGATAAAATAAAAAAAAGGGAAAATTATTAATTAACAAAGTTATTTCCATTTCCATTTGGGTTTCGTTTTTTGTAGACGCGCTAATGCTCCTGCCATAGCGTCTTTTGATTGAAGAAGTTGAGAACTCACGAGCGTCTCCAATTCTAATCCAAATGCAATGTCTTTTCCATAACAGTCGTCTATTAATTTTTTAGCCAATCCAACAGCTAATGGTCCACTATCAATTAATTCATCTGTATACATCTTTATTATTGAATCTAATTCTTCAGAACTTTTAGCTACTCTATTTACAACACCTAACCTATAAGCTTCGTTCCCGTCAAATCTACGTCCTGTTAAAATAATATCCTTTGCGTTCGGAATACCCACATTTCGAACAAGTCGTATGGTCCCACCTACATCGGGATTCATACCAATTTTGGTTTCAAGCATACTAAAAACAGCGTTGTCCAAACAAAACCTAAAATCACAGGCAAGCGCTAATTCAAAAGCCATTCCAAAACAGAATCCTCCTATTCTTGCGATGACGGGTTTTTCCATTTTTTCAATCTTAGTGAATATCGGGTGGATCCAAGTATTGGCAAAGTACCTAAAGTTTCTCGGTACTTTTAAATCAGGTATAACTCCCTCAGGAGCATTACCTTGACCTGCTAAAAAGTTCAAATCTATTCCTGAGCTAAAAAGTTCGTCTGTTCCCGTTATAATAACAACTCTCGTTTTCGATCGTTCAATTTTATCAATAGCTTTAAGAAGACCATCCATTATAGCGTAATCTATTGCGTTTTTTCTGTCAATACGATTCATTTTAATTGTTGCTATTGTCTTATCTTCGTTTTCTTCTATTAAAACAGCATTTTCACTCATTTTTTTTATACCATCATTTGAATATATTATAATATAATTAAATCTTGATCAAAAAAATAATTTCTTTTCTGAACTTAGTTCAATTAATTTTATCAGTATCCTCAAGGAAAAAGAGTAATTAATTGATTCTAATATGAGTTTTAACATTTTATTTAAATCTAATTAAATTTTAATTAATTCTTTATTTACCTTTATTAAATAATTATTTAATATCGAGGATATGATTTGAAGTTCTTTAAACTATTTACACCCTTGAAAATTAAGGATATGGTCGTCTCAAACCGGATTATCATGCCAGCAATGCATCTTAATTTAGCGAAAAATGGTTTTATGACCAAAAAATTAAATGATTTTTACGTGGAACGTGCTAAAGGAGGAGCAGGCATGCTTATTGTTGGTGGTTGTTATGTAGACATTTATGGAAAGGGTTTACCCTCTATGATTGCTATGGATGATGATAAATTCCTTCCTAAATTGAAAGAATTTACGGAAGTCGTTCATAATGCAAGAGATGATGTAAAAATTTGCTGTCAATTATATCATGGGGGGGCATACGCCTTTCCACAAATAATCGGTAGAACTCCAATTGGGCCTTCTGCTGTATACAGTAATTTTAGTAAAACAACCCCTCGAGAAATGACAATGGAAGATATTAAAAGAGAACAAGAAGCATTTGTTGATGCGACTCTCAGAGCAAAAAACGCAGGATTCGATGCAGTAGAAGTATGTGCTAACGCGGGCTATTTAATGGCTCAATTTATATCTCCATATACTAATAAACGTACAGATAAATACGGTGGAGATTTTGAAAATCGCTTAAGATTTCCTCTTGAAACCCTTGAATTAATGCGTTCAAAAGCTGAAGATTTTCCAATCGGTTATAGAATCTCTGGAGACGATTTTGTTCCAAATAGCAACACATATAAAGAAAAACCAGCTATTGCAAAAGAATTAAGCAAATACCTAGACTATTTCAATGTTACTGGTGGTTGGCACGAGACTAAAACGCCTCAACTTACCATGGATGTACCTGAAGGATGTTATACTTATTTGGCTGAAAACATAAAAAGTAACGTTTCAATTCCAATATTTTCATCTAATAGAATTAATTATCCCGAGCTAGCAGAACAGGTATTAATGGCAGGAAAAGCAGACGCCATTTGTATTGGTCGAGGGTTAATCGCAGATCCTTATTTACCTACGAAAGCTAAAAATGGTGAATTACGCGATATAATGAATTGCATTGGCTGCAATCAAGGTTGCTTCGATAATGTATTCCGAATGATGCCTATAACATGTTTACGCAATGCAAGAGCAGGAAATGAATCAAGGATGGAATTAAAACCTCTCAAGCAAAAGAAGAAAGTGATGGTTGTCGGTTCTGGACCAGCAGGATTAGAAGCAGCTAGAGTTGCAGCAATAAGGGGACACGAAGTTCATGTTTTTGAAAAGGACGATAAGATTGGTGGATTGCTCAACATAATATGGGTACCTCCTGGAAGAAGCGAATTTAAAAGGATGATTGAGAATTATTCCTACTGGATTCAGAAGTATGGGATACAAGTTCATCTAGAACAAGTAGTAACTCTAGATACCGTTAAGGAATTTAATCCAGATGTAGTTATTATCGCTACGGGATCAAAACCAATTAAAGTCCCAATTCCTGGTATGGAACGCGAAAATGTGTATTGGGCAAATGATGTGTTTAATGGTGATGCTCCCGTTGGTAAGAATAACATAGTAATTGGAGGCGGGGCTACTGGAATTGAATGCGCCCTTTATCTTGCAGAATTTGGTAATTTAAGTATGGAAGCATTAGATTTTCTCACTTTTTATAAAGCTTTAACCCCTGAAACCGCCTTAAATATGAGACATACTGGTAGAAATAAAGTTACCGTGCTTGAAAAATTACCTAAATTAGGAAGAAATTTAGGAAAAACCACGAAATGGGTACTTTTAGATAAATGTGATGTGTTTGGCGTGAAATTCCTTGCTAACGTAAGCGTTACCGAAATTGGAGAGAATTACGTAAATTTCACAGATGCGTCTGGTAAAGAAAATGCTATAAACGATGTAGATTGCGTCTATTATGCTACGGGCGTTGAATCTGAAGATTCTCTCTATACTGAGATTAAGCAATTGGGAGGAATCGAAGTAGAAAAAGTTGGAGACGCTCGCAAACCAGAAACGGTAATGGAAAGCGTAAGCATAGGATATAAGAAAGCTAATTCTATTTAATTCTATTTTTTTTTTATTATTTTAAAACTAAAATTTACTTTTTTTATCTATCTTTAACTATTGTTAAAAACAATTTAGATTTCTCCTTTTTTCCTTTTATGATTTAAGGTCTTATATGTAGGGAATATAATAACTGCTATTTTTTAAATGATAAAAAATTTACCTAAAAAAACTTAAAATTAGGAAAAAAATTAGGTGGTATTATGAAAATTTTAGCAATTATAGGAAGCCCTCGTAAAGGAAATACGTACAAAATTACTCAACAGTTTGAAGAAAACATTCAAAAATATGGTAAAGTAGATTTCAATTATATTTTTCTTAAAGACTCCGATTTAAAGCAGTGTATTGGTTGCTTTAACTGTTTTCGTATAGGTGAAGAACACTGCCCGCTTAAAGATGATAGGGATGACATCTTAAAACAAATGCTAGATTCAAATGGAGTAATCTTTTCTTCTCCTGTTTACATGTTCAATGTAACTTCTTTAATGAAAAATTTTATTGATAGACTCTCATTTAATGGTCATCGTCCTCAATTTTTCAAGCAAGATGCTATGATAATATCGACAACAGGAGGAGTGGGATTAAAACAAGTCAAAGAATACCTAACAAATACAGCTGATGCGTGGGGATTTAGATCAAATACCTCATTAGGAGTTCAAACTCCACCTTATAAAGTAAAAGATAAATTCATAAAAAAGAGAGATAAAGAAGTTGAGAAAGCAGCTAAAGAATTTTATAAAAAGTTAAGTAAAAAGAAATGGTCTCCAAGTTTCTTAAACTTAATTCAATTTAGATGTATTAGAGGCGTAACGGAAGCAGAAGGTATTGACAAAGTTATGACCGCAGATTGTAATTTTTATGAACCTCTCAAAGAAGAAAAATTCTATTTTGATGTTAAAGTAAATCCCATTAAATATAAAATAGCAGGATTATTAGAGAATTTGACTAAAAAATCAGTAGAAAAGATAATAAAAAAGGATTAACATTTCTTTTAAATCACTTTTTTTATATCTCCAAAAGGAATGCTTCATAAATTCTAATTTCTTTTTTAATATTTACTTTAATAATTTATCTTGGTTTATTCTTTTAAACTTAAA
>JBHLLE010000236.1:0-2843 GCA_048885945.1 Candidatus Hermodarchaeota archaeon
AAATCTCTATGATTTATTCCTTTTTTATCTAAATATGCACGAGATTCTGCTTGGATATATTCAAAAGCATTAATAAATCCAGAAGAGTCAAAGAGTAAATCAACACCCATTTTTTTAGCGTGATATCGAGCTAAATATTCTGCTGCTGGAGATCTTGCTGTATTTCCTAGATATACAAAGAGAACTTGCTTAATTTTATTCACATTTAATCATCTCCTTGATAAGAGTTTTAACTATGGGCATCTAGTTTATTATGCTCAATAATCTTCTGAATAATTTTTAACACCCCTCTTTCAATCCTCTCAAGGATTTTATTATAATCTTCTTGGGGTAGATCAAATGGATCTTTAATTTCCAAATTTTCTTTTTCTCCAGCATAATCTAGTAATAAAAATACTTTTTTATCTAAATCTTTAAGATTTTTGAATTTTCTTTTTATTTTATCAATATGATGTTTTTGTTCAAATCCTAAAATAAGATCCTGCTTATTCAGGAGCATTTCATCTATTCTTTTTGTTTGAAAATTAGACATCTCAATTCCTTTAGAATTCAAATAATTTATCGTTCCTGGTTGAGCAGTTTCATAGTAATGATAAATACCTGCTGAATCAAATTCCACAGATTTTAATTCTTCTTTATATTTCGTTTTTTTCAACCAGTTTGCATAAGCTTCTGCAAAAGGACTTCTACATGTATTACCCGCACAGTAGAATAGGACTTTCTCAATTTTAGACATTTTTAATTCCAGTTGGTCTGTAATCAATAGAAATCTTTTCTGCTAAAAAAAAATTTTGATTAACTTCAAAAAGGAATAAATATATAGAACAAAACAGAAGACTATAAGATTCTAGAATATTAAGGAATGTATTATGGCAGACGAAATTATTTTTAAGGAATATAAAGAGGATATTCAATCATTATTTACTCCAAAAAGAAAATATACTTTTTTAGTTGGTGCAGGAGTCTCCATGGATCCCCCATCAAATATGCCCTCTGCCAGACAAATTGTAAAAAGTGTATTAGATTTATGCGCTCCTAGGGAAGAAATAGAGAATCTTCTATCACTTGAAATGTTGAGGTTCGAATTAGTAGTAGAGAAAATTCAAGAAGCTTATGATGAGAATTTAAAATTTTTGGACTATCTTGAACATATTACAGAACCTAATATCATACATTTATTTTTAGGTAATGCAATCACTCGTGGGAATTATGTTGTTACCACTAATTTCGATTATTTAATTGAACGTGCATTATTAAGATTGTTAGATGATGAATGGCATCAAGATATAATTCCGGTTATATCTAAGGAAGATTATATTATTTATCAAGATCCTAAATCACTTATTACAGCAAATAAATATCCAATCTATAAGATTCATGGCTCAAAACGTAATATAATTACAGATAAAGACACTAGAGCTTCTTTAATAACAACAATTAGCGCGTTAGGCAAAGATCGAGGAGAGGGTGAGACTTTTGCTATTGAACCTTATAAAAAATCTGCTATTTATAACTTAATGAAGGACAGAACGTTAGTTGTTATGGGATATTCAGGAAGTGATGACTTTGATATTGGTCCTACATTAAGAGAAATGCCTTTCCTGAATCGACTAATCTGGATCGAACATTGGATGGAGCCTCAAACTACAATTATTAATCTCAGTAAAAATGAGAAATTATCACCTCAAGAGAGTTCTTCTCATTTAGGAAAATTATTACAAGATATCTTTACTAGAAGTGAATTTGAAGTAATATTAATTAAAACAAATACAAATGATTTTATTCAAAAAAATCTATGGAATATCTTTTTTCCATATCTTCCTCTAACTGAGATTAATTTATTTGATTCAGAAAAACAAGTTCCAGAGTTTTCTGAATGGATTAAACCAATTTATAGCGAAATGTCGATGATTCAAAAATATAAATTTGCTTCTCAATTATTTTATTATTTGAAAGATCTTGATGCTACTAAACGATGCTCTGAGAAAGGGATTAATAAAGCTGAAGAAACAAATGATATTTCCTCAAAATCGTATTTTCTTAATATGTTGGGAATGATTGAGCTCATTAAGGGAGATTATAAGAGCGCTTTGCAACGCTATGAACACGCGTTCCAAATTGATGATTCATTAAACGATAATGCTGGATTAGCAACTGATTTAAATAATTTGGGTTCGACTTACTTGACATTGGGTGAATACGATGAAGCATTAGAAAGATTTAATCAAGCGCTTGAAATTGTAAGCCAAATGGAAGATTTAGCGAGTGAAGTTACTTGTAAAAACAATATAGGGAGGGTTTATGAAGTTAAAAATGAATTTGAATCCGCTTTAAAATACTACATTGAGGCTATAAAAATTACAGAGAAAGTGGGAGATCTTAACAGAAAAGCCACACTTTTAAATAATATTGGAATGATATATAACGCTCGTGGTGAGTATAACAAATCAATCGAATATTACAACGAAGCCTTCCATATTTCAGATCTTTTAGGGGATCTTTATGGAAAAATAATTCTTTTAAATAACATTGGAAGGATTTATGATGAATTTAAAGATTATGATAAAGCTCTAGAAAAATTTTATGAATCCATTCAGATTGCTGAGGAGTTAGGAGATCTTTCAAAGAAGGCTGGTACTCTTAATAATATAGGTTCAATATATTTAGCTTTAGGAAGACCAAATTTAGCATTAGAAAAGTATCAAGAAGCTCTTGATATGGAAGAAAGATTAGGAGATCCATTAATGAGAATAATTTATCTAAATAATATTGGAATGATTTATGATAATCAGGGAAATTATATTCTTGCTAAAGAAAAATATAATAAAGCTTTACACATTGCA
>JBHLLE010000236.1:2853-6172 GCA_048885945.1 Candidatus Hermodarchaeota archaeon
TCAAAAAAGGGTTTATTGTTGACTAAAATTGCTACTATTGAAATGAAACAAGAGAGTTATTCAAATGCCCTTGAAAAATATGAAACAGCCGCTTTACTCTTTGATCAGAAAGGAGACCTGTCTAATAAAGCAGCTAGCTTAAGTAATATTGGAAGAATCCATGAAATTCAAAAAAATTTCTATGAAGCTTTAAGAAGATATCAAGAAGCCTTGATAATTGATCAAAATATAGGAGATCCTATAGGTGTTGCTAGTGATTTTTATAATCAGGGGAGAGTATATAATTTACAAGGGGAATATAGAAAAGCACTACAAAGTTATGAAGAGAGTTTAAAGATTTTCTCACAATTAGGGCAAAAACAATATGTTGAAGTAATACAAAATTATATCAAGGATATTAACAGAAAAATCGGAAAGTGAATTCTGAAAAATGATATTCTATAAATTTAATGTAATAAATTATTAATTTAATAAATTGTATTTTAAGATAGATTTCAATTAATATAGGGAGAATTTGAATAATTTCTATTGAAGTATAAAACCGATTTTTTAATTATTGGAAGTGGAATTTCCGGTCTCTCTTTTGCATTGTATCTTTCAAAATTAGTGCCAAAAGCTAATTTATTTTTAGCAACAAAACAAAATTTACTAGATAGTAGTACATATTATGCTCAGGGTGGTATTGCATGTGTGTGGAATGATGGAGATAATTTTGAAAAACACATTCAAGACACTTTAATTGCGGGAGATGGATTATGTAAGGAAAATGTTGTACGGCATATAATCCAACAAGCGCCTGATAGAATTAACGATCTAATAGACTTAGGAGTAAATTTTAATCAGAATAATGATGGGGAATATGAGTTAGGAAAAGAGGGGGGCCACTCTGTCAGAAGGATTTTTCATGTGAATGACCAAACTGGCAAGAGTGTGGAAGAAATACTTATTGACCATGTAAAAAAATTAGATAATATTCAAATTAAAGAAAACTGGTGTGCTGTAAATCTTTATGTTAAAAATTTAAAGTGCCACGGTGCTTACATTTTGGAAGAAAAATCAGAGGAGATACATAATATTTCAGCGAAAGCAACTATTTTAGCTACTGGAGGTGCAGGTAAGATATACCTGTATACCACAAATCCAGATATAATCTCCGGAGATGGCATTGCAATGGCATATAGAGCCGGAGCTATGATTTCTAATCTTGAATTTTATCAATTTCATCCTACATGTTTATATCATCCATATGCAAAATCTTTTTTAATCACTGAAGCTATGAGAGGAGAAGGAGCTATCTTGAAAGATATACGAGGAAATGAGTTCATGAAAAAATATCATCCACAAAAAGATTTAGCTCCACGCGATATTGTTTCAAGAGCTATAGATGCCGAATTAAAAAAATCTGGTTTAGATTTTAATATTGATATTACTAAAGAACCAATTCCTATAGTACCCGCTGCTCATTACTGCTGTGGGGGAGTAGTAGCAGAAATTAATGGTAAGACAGATATAAAAAATTTATTTGTAATTGGAGAAACAGCTTGTACCGGCTTTCATGGAAGCAATAGACTAGCTTCTAATTCTTTACTTGAGGGTTTAGTTGGTGCTTATGAATGTGCTAGTTACTTATCACAATATATCTCTCAAGCAAAAATCACCGAATTTCCTGAATGGGAATCGGGAAATGCCGTTCCGTCTTCAGAAGCAGTTGTTATTACTCAGAATTGGGATGAAATACGAATGCTAATGCAGAATTTAGTAGGAATTGTAAGATCTGATTCCCGATTGAAAAGAGCGCTCAAGAGAATGATAATATTTGCTGAAGAAATTGATTATTACTATTGGAATTATAAAGTTGAAAAGAATTTAGTAGAATTAAGAAATTTATCAATGGTTGCAGAACTTTTAATTAGGTGTGCACTTTCTCGAAAAGAAAGTAGAGGAACTCACTTTAATGAAAATCATCCTTATAAATTAGAATTAGCGCGTAATTCATATATAAAAAGACCATGGTAAGGATGAGGTGTTTTGTATTCCTATAATTTTAAATAATTATTCTCATTTATATTGATAAGTGCTAATCTACCAAGTATTATGAATATCTATCCCCCTTTTAAGGATAAACTTGAAATTCTTTCAGAAGGTCAAATTTGTAATATCTTAATCTCATTTAATGATCATTCAACCCGAGATAACTTCATAAAAAAGTATAAACAATTGGAGATTATTAGCAAATTTGATATTATTCCCTCAATTTTAGCTAATTTAAAGAAAGAGCAGATATTTGATTTCGAGAATGAAGAATTAATAAAGAGGATTGAAGAAAATCAGGTTGTTTACCAAGCAATGTTGGATGTTAATGAAATTTTAGAATTAAATGAATATAAATCCTCTGAAATTTCTTTTACAGGAAAATATGTGAAGGTGGGAATAATTGATAATGGTATTAATGAGAAGATTCCTGCAATTTCTAATATCTCTTTTAAAAAATATAAATTATATAATACAGAAGAAATGATTAAGAATTATGGCGAAATTTCTCATGGTTCAGTAATGGCAAGTATAATTAGAAACAGATTTAAAGATTATAAAGGTAATTATATTGGAATTGCTCCAAATATAGAGATTTATGATTTTGATATTTCTAATTCAAGTAAAGAATACTTCTTTAACGATATATTAAGTGTATTTGATAAGATTTATAAAGAACAAATTAATCTTGATATAATCTTTATTTCTTTTTCTGCAAAAAGCTCATCCGATGGTAAGGATCTTTTATCCCTAGCGTGTGATTTACTCTCAGAAAAAAATATTATAATAATTTGTCCAGCAGGAAATTTTGGACCAGATTCATATAGTATTGGAAGTCCTGGAACTGCAAAAAAAGTAATTACAATTGGCGCGTTCAATAAAGAGCTTGAAATTTCAAATTTCAGTGGAAGAGGACCCACTCTTGATGGTAGAAAAAAACCAGACTTTTGTTTTCCTGGTTCAAATATAATCGTCCCCATAACTAATGATTTGCGTTTGAAAGTTTCAGGTACTAGTGTGGCAACTGCAATTGGAGTTGGAATAATTGCATTAATCAAAGAATATGATTCAAATATTTCTCACAATGACTTAATCAATTTGCTTAATAAGGCAAGAACAGATTTGGAATATGATATGAATACTCAAGGTATGGGGACTGTTAAGGTTTCAAACTTATTCAAAAATTTAGATTTGTTTCATGATAAGTTAGTGCCTTATAATTATTTAATCAAAAAAGCTCTTAAAATATCTACGGAATTTTTGATTCTATTCATATTTTTATTTTATT
>JBHLLE010000237.1:0-6149 GCA_048885945.1 Candidatus Hermodarchaeota archaeon
GCTATGGAACGTAAAATTCCTTTCTTAGGCATTTGTTTTGGAGCACAACTATTTTTTATCGCTTTTTGTAGGAAATATCTTGGATTAGAAGGAGCTCATTCAACAGAAGTTAATCCTAATACGCCATATCCTGTAATAGATCTTTTAGAAAGCCAAAGAGATATTATAGAAAAGGGAGGTACTATGAGATTAGGAGGTATTAAAATTATAATTGAAGAGGGAACAAAATTATATAACGCTTATAAAAAAAAGGAAATTATTGAAAGATTTCGTCATAGATACCATATTATTAACAAATTTATTACTGAAGAGGCTATTCAAAAAGGGCTTGTAGTATCCAGTAAAGATGAGACGGGAAAGATTATTAATAGTATAGAGCTAAACAGACCCGATCATTTTATGGTAGGAACTCAATTTCATCCCGAATTTAAATCAAAACCTTTTTGTCCCTCAGCAATTTATTACGATTTTATAAAAGCTTGTATTGAATATAAAAAAATTAAAAATAAAGAGGTATGAACAAATGGGAAAAAATAAATGGGTTGATTGCGATTATTGTGGCGAAGAAATATTAGAGAAAGATGCAATCTACGTGGAAGGTCGTCCATATTGTAAAAAATGCCAACGAGATGCCGAAATATTTATAGACGCTGAAGGTTACGACGGTGACTATGATGGCGACGATTACGGAGATGAGGATGACGATAACGACGACGATGATTATGACGATTAAAGCAAAATTAATAATTTTAATAAACTAATTCCACTTTTTTTTAGTATAACATGGATGAAAATAATCCTAAAAATTACTGTTTTTTAATTCGTAAAGGTCATACATGCGTGAAAGTTCGAGTAGCGAAACTACACTTAAAATACTACGAATGTGAAAAATGTATTTGGAGAATACAATCCGAAGATCCACGACATTTAAAGGCTCTCGAGCGCATTTATGATAAATATGGAACTAAAACTTGGTAGATTAAACCTACAATAATTAAAAGAAATGGGATTAGATGTTCAATTTATCAAAACATTTTTGGCAGTAGTATTTTTCATTCACTCTCCACGATTCAGAGAGATCGATTTCTACCCCACATGTTTCACAATTTCCCATTTCATGAATCAATTCTTCCATAGTAATATATTGATTTTTTTTTTTTTATTTGTTTCGTTAGATTCTTTTTAAAAAAAAAAAATTATTGTTTTAAAAAATAAGGGTAAATTTGCATTTTAATCTTAAAATTTTTAATTATTTAACCATATATCACTTAAAATCAATTAGTTATTGGTTTAATAATTTTTATTAATAAAAATTATTAGGAATCTATATTTAACTCTAATAGGAGAAAAGTTATAGTATAGTTATTATGTTATATAAAGCTGAAAGACCTGCCATTTTAATGCTCCAAGATGGTCGCTATTTTCAGGGTATTGGATTTGGTGCTAGTAAAAAAGTTACTGGAGAACTCGTTTTTACTACGATAACTGGGGCTGGGTATAATGAGACTCTTACGGATCCCTCGTATAAAGGACAGATTGTGGTAATGACTCATCCTTTAATCGGAAATTATGGAGTACCTGCTTGGGAAAAAGATAAATTTGGAATTACTAAGCATTTTGAATCGGACTCGATTAAAGTTAATGGATTCGTGGTCAATGAATGCTGTAAGGAACCAAGTCATTACGAAAGTGTGAAGACTTTGGATTCTTTTTTAAAAGAAGAGGATGTTCCTGGGATAGAATGGATTGATACTAGAGCGATCACAAAGATCTTAAGGGAGGAAGGAGTCCAAATCGCTTTACTAGCAATATATGAAGCTGGTGAAAAACCAAATCTTGAAGAACTTACAGCTGAAGTACAAAAAGCTAAAGATCCTAACTTGAGAAATTTGTCAAGCGAAGTTTCAACAAAAGAAGTTAAGAAATATACTCCATCTAATCCAAAATTTCGAGTGGTAGTGCTAGATATGGGCGTAAAACTGAATATATTACGAAATTTCGCGAGTAGACAAATTGAAGTAATAGTAGTACCTCATAATTATGGATATGAACAGGTTATGGAATTTGAACCTAATGGAGTCTTTATTTCAAACGGTCCTGGCGATCCAGCAAAATATAAAAGTGCTATTGAGTTGTGTAAAAAATTAATTGATAATAATATCCCAACCTTTGGAATTTGCTTAGGAAATCAAATAATTGGATTAGCAGCAGGGGGAACTTCGTATAAATTAAAATATGGGCATAGAGGGGGTAATAAGACAGTTATAAATACTGAAACGCAAAAATGCTACATTACAACCCAAAATCATGGATTTTGCGTCAAAGATTTCGAAAAAGATGGATTTAAGGAATTTTTAAGAAATATTGACGATAATTCAAATGAAGGTTTAATCCACTCTTCAAAACCTGTTATTGCGGTTCAATTCCATCCAGAAGCCTGCCCAGGTCCCTTAGATTCCTTATATTTATTTGATAAATTTATAAACCTAATGAAGTGATAACATGCCTTTAGATAAAAGTATAAAAAAAGCGTTAGTTTTAGGCTCGGGAGGAATTCGAATTGGACAAGCGGGTGAATTTGATTATTCGGGTTCTCAGGTTCTAAAGGCGTTAAAAGAAGAAGGAATCGAAACGGTTTTAATTAATCCTAATATTGCAACCATCCAAACTGATCCTCAGTTGTCCGACCGAGTGTATCTCTTACCTATAAACATTAAATATGTGGAAAGAATAATTAAAAAGGAGAGACCGGATGGAATTTTATTAGCTTTTGGTGGACAAACCGCATTAAATGTAGGGGTTGAATTATACGAAGAAGGTATCTTAGAAAAATACAATGTACGCGTTTTAGGAACTCCCATAGAAGCAATTCAAGCAACCGAAGACAGAGACCTCTTTGTTAAAGCAATGATTAGCTCAAACGCTAAAGTGTGTAGAAATAAAGCAGTTAGCTCGTATAATGAAGCTATTAAAGTTGCGAAAACCTTTGGGTTTCCTCTAATGATTCGAGTGGCTTATACTTTAGGAGGTAGAGGTTCAGGTATAGTTAATACTATGAAAGAATTTGAAAAAATGGCTAAAAAAGGATTAGCTCAATCAAGAATTAACCAAATTCTAATAGAGGAATCAATTTGGGGTTGGAAAGAAGTAGAATACGAAGTGGTGCGTGATTCAGCAGATAATTGTTTTATAAACTGTAATATGGAAAATTTTGACCCTGTCGGGCTCCATACTGGGGAATCAATAGTAGTTGCTCCTAGTCAGACTCTTACAAACGAAGAATATCATATACTCCGTTTAGCTTCAATACGTATTATACGAAATCTTGGGATTATTGGTGAATGTAATATACAATATGGTTTAGATCCTTTTTCAAAGGAATTTCGCGTAATAGAAGTAAATGCAAGATTATCAAGATCCTCTGCTCTAGCATCTAAAGCTACAGGATATCCACTAGCTTATATCGCTGCTAAGTTAGCGATTGGTTATACCTTACCCGAACTAAAAAATAAAATTACGGGTATTACAACAGCCTGTTTTGAACCTGCATTAGATTATCTTGTATTAAAAATACCCAGATGGGATTTATCTAAGTTTCAGAGAGTAGACAGAACCATTGGATCCTCCATGAAGAGTGTTGGTGAGGTGATGGCAATTGGTCGAACCTTTGAAGAAGTATGTCAAAAAGCTATCAGAATGCTGGACATTGGAATGAAAGGGCTAGTATCTAACAATATCGATTCTATTGAAGAGATTGGCGAATTAAAATATGTTCTTAATCATCCTACTGATTTAAGGATATTTAGAATTGTTGAAGCGATTAAAAAAGGAATAACTATAGATGAAATATATCGCCTGTCTCGAGTAGATAAATGGTTTTTATATAAAATAAAGCATGTTATAGAAATTGAGGAAAACTTAAGAAATTTTAATTTTTTAGAAGCTTCTGATGAAGAAAAAATTTATTGGTTTGAGCGTGCAAAACGGTTCGGATTTTCTGACGGTCAGATCGCAAAAATTATGGGTATAGATGTCATCATTATCAGAAGAATTCTTCGACATAAATATAAAATTCAACCCTATGTCAAAAGAATTGACACCCTCGCAGCTGAATGGCCCGCAATTACCAATTATCTCTATCTTACATATGCTGCTTCTGAACACGATATTGATTTCGATAAGGAGCACAAAAATAATTTAAGGAAAGTGATTGTGTTAGGATCAGGTACTTATCGTATCGGAGCTTCCGTTGAATTTGACTGGGGATCCGTTAATTGTTTATGGGGTTTGAAAAATTTAGGTGTTGATCAAGCAATTATGATTAATTACAATCCAGAAACGGTTTCTACTGATTATGATATCTCTGATAAATTGTATTTTGAAGAACTTTCTGGAGAAAGAGTACTTGATATTGCAGAACTTGAAAAAGCAGATGGTCTTGTTGTCTCGGTTGGTGGACAAATAGCCCAAAATCTTGCAGCTAAATTTTCTAAGTATTCTGAATTTTTCAGAAAAGTAAACTTAAATATTTTAGGGACTCATGGTTCTCGTATAGATATGGCAGAAGATCGCTCAAAATTTAGTAGACTTTTAGATCAGTTAAATATACAACAACCTCAATGGAGCATGTTAACAAATAAACAAGAAGCATTAAATTTTGCGAAAGATGTAGGGTATCCTGTTTTAGTAAGACCCTCCTATGTACTTAGTGGGGCCGCTATGAGGGTTTCTTATGATGAAAAGACATTAAAAGATACATTAGATCTTGCGGCAGCAGTCTCAAAAGAGTATCCTGTAGTGATTACTAAATTTTTCACAGATGCTCGAGAAATTGAAGCAGATGGTGTGAGTGACGGAAAAAATGTATTTATAGGGGCAATAGTAGAACATATAGAGCATGCTGGAATCCATAGTGGGGATGCTACGATGGCTATTCCGCCCCAAACCATCTCAGATAAAGTAATCCATATTATTGAGAATTATACAAAAGAAATTGCGCTAGCTTTAAAAATTCGAGGTCCCTTTAATGTTCAATATTTAGTTAAAGATGAAAAAGTCTATGTGATAGAATGCAATCTTCGTTCAAGTAGAAGCATGCCTTATGTCTCAAAAACACGTGGAATAAATTTAATGAGGCTAGCAGCAGAAGTTTTTATGGGAAATAATATCCCTGAAAGAATAATGGACTTACCTTACGGAGATTTTGTATCTATTAAAGCACCAATGTTCTCTTTTATGCGTTTAGATAAAGCTGATGTTATCCTAGGCGTAGAAATGGCAAGCACAGGTGAGTGTGCTAGTATAGGCGATGATTTTCCCGATGCTTTAATAAAAGCACTCGAATCTACAGAAATTAATATACCAATACATGGTGGAAATGTATTTATATCTGTAGGGGGAGAAGAGTTGAAAAAGCAAGTAATTCCTCTTGCTAAAAAGTTAAAAGATCTAGGATTTACAATTTTCGCAACTGAGGATACAGCAGAAGTATTAAGAAATAATGGTGTATATGCTGTAAAGTTATATAAAATACATGAATTTGGAATGGAACCAAATATAATGGATTGTCTTCAAAATGGAGCAATTGATTTGGTTATAAACATACCGCTCCCAACCACTGTGGAAGAAAAATTTAGAACTATCATGGAAGACGAGTATAAAATAAGAAGAATGGCTGTGGATTATAATCTCCCAGTTATAGTAAATCTCCAACTTGCTGGAGCCTTAATTGATGCTATTGAGAAATTTAGAAAAAAAGAATTAACTATAAAATCTCTCAATGAATACCATGACGAATTAAAAGAGATCTATTGGTAATTTGGTGTATTTTATTTAATTTTAATAAAAGAAAGTAAAATAAAAAAAAAAAATAGATTTAATTTATCTTTTTTTCTTCTGCTGTTTGCTAATTATTATTACGATCGCGATTAAGGTTATCACACCACCAGCGATCAGTAGTATAAGAAGCCAGGGATTTATTTCTAATGTTTTATCGCTGTTATTACTTCCTCCTCCACTTCCACTTCCGCTTGCACCTATATAAGAAGGTACACCTGCTTCAGAAAGCCATTGGAATGAGTTTATCGTTAAACGTTCATTATCACTATCGAAAAGCATAGAATCTCCATCAGCATCTTGATCGTAACATT
>JBHLLE010000238.1:0-6139 GCA_048885945.1 Candidatus Hermodarchaeota archaeon
TGGGCAATCTCTTACTAAATTAGCATATCTTAATGAGGAAGGTGATTTTAATCTAATTTTATTACCTACAAAAAGCGATTTTGTTGAGAGTGAAAAAATATTAGAATCTGTAAAGAATGGAAAAAAAATCTTTAATTTTACGGGAGGAAAAGCTTTTAAATTATATAAAAAGTTTTCAAACGAATTTAATTCAAACTTGCTTGACGAATTTGAATCTAATGCTAAAGGTATCGAAGCGCTTTATAGACTTTATAAAAAAAAGGATTTGCCAAATTCACTAATAATAAATATAGGGACTGGAACATCGATACTTTTAAAAGACAATTCAATTAATCATTTAGGAGGATCTGCGTTAGGGGGGGGATTCTTCATGGGATTAATTAGATTATTATATAATTTAAAGGACTTTAAAAAAGCTCTTGATATGGCTGAATCTGGTGATAGATATAGTATAGATTTAAAAGTTTCAGATATATACGAACTTGAAGATAATAGAGTAGATTCGATATTCAGAGAATTTACTGCTTCATCGTTAGGTAAAATAGGAGAATTTACCAGTCTAGATAATATAAAAAGAGAAGACTTACTTAACGCATTAATTTGTATAATCGGTGAAAATATCGGGATTATTGCTAATTTATACGCTAATAATAATAATATTAAAAATATAGTTTTTTGTGGAGGATTTTTACGAGAAAACAATATCTTAAAAAGAATACTATCAGCGATATGTAAAATGAATAAAAAAAAACCTATTTTTTTAAAAAATTCAGAATTTTGTGGTGCAATCGGGGCTCTATTAAGCTAATCGAATTCTCTATCTACTAATTCAACAAACTTCAATGAGAGTTCAAGAAAATCTTGTAAATTTTCTTTGTGTACATTTTCAGGCGTATCATCAACAGAATGCCAATGCGGTGGTTTTCTTTTTCCTTTTTCTACACCAATAATCGCAGCGGCTTTAAATCCTTTGTGAATATATCTACAAGCGTCACAAGATCCTATTATTAAATTTCCAGTTTTTATTGGTAGAATGTTTCTTTTTTGGTTTTTAAGTTGATCATATGATTTTAAAAGCTTTTCATTTATTTCTTTACTATAGATTGCCTTATGCATATCTTTTTCTAGCATCATAATCTCATCACCACCCCCACATTCTTCCAAAACAATAGTATATGAATTATTTAAAATACCTAGTTTCCCATATTTTTCCACAAATGCTTTTGCACCTTTATCTCCTACTTCTTCACTACCTTGAGAACCAACCCAGACTTCCACATTTCTCGGTCTTTTATTACTTAGATATTTTCCAATCGCTGCAGATACCGCACTTGCGGCTAAGTTATCATTTGCTCCTAATACTACAGTTTTACCTAAAAATCCCTTAACGACCCAAATAAATAAAGGATAAATTATAATAAGCGGAATAAAATAATAAAGATCTATTATTGTTATAGAAATAATCCCATCTTCTACTAACACTATTGAAGATCCATAGAAAATTTGGGCAAAGAATTTTAATAACGAAAAGATTATTGTGTGAAATAAATAGTAAATCCCTATAATTATTCTAATAGTAGGGGGTTTATTTTCGTAGGTAGCTATTTTCATTTGTTTAGCACTATCGCTATGACCTTCAAAAATTATTCGAAATTTTACTTCTTCCGATGGTTTTATAATCCCAAAGACATTGCTAGAAGTTCCCTTTTTAAACAAGAATTTAATCCATTCTTTCATCAGAAAAAGCTCACTATATAATACTAAAAGTGCGATTAAGATTAAGATCATTGAGAAAATCGGAAATGGGTAAATTAAGGGCATAAAAATGAACGAAATTCCTGCTATAATTCCAGATACTTTAATAAGTCCCTGAGGATAAAGTCCAGGATGCGTCTCAAACTCATCTATAAAAGTTTCATCACAAAATTTATCTAATTCATTTTTAATCCAGATATTTGCGTCTTTCTCTGCTTTACTACAAGAATATCGCGGACCAAATTTTTTACATATGGTATCAACAAAATTATACATATAATCAGAATAAGAATTATTCAATCCCATTATATCCCCATAAAATTGCTAAATTAGAAATTACTTAATAAATAGAATTAGATAACATAGTTATATAAATTTATATTCTTTAATTATAAAGATTGATTTATATTACAGAGCTATAAGGTAGGAGTGTGTGCCCCTTTGGAGATTTCTAATCATCGTAGTAATATAAAATTAATCTCATAGCAATACTATAGAAGGGGCACAAATCTAGTATAGGTTTTTGAGTTTTTAATCTTTATTAGAAAAAAAATAAGGAAAAAGAATTTTAGCAAAAATAGTGCAATATTTATTCTGCAACTGCATGCTTTTTTGCTAAGTCTTCGTTTGTTTTTCCTAATCTTATTGCCAATTCGGCAATAATAGCATCCAAATAACAAAAAGCAGTTATCTCGAATTGTGTTCCCTCAGGAGTTAAAATTGCGGTATCATCTCCCTCTCCTTCTGAAACTCTGTCTCGTTTAGTACGCCCTTTTAATTTAATTGTGATGTCCCCCATTCTCCCTATAACAGTCTCCGGGTGAGATGTAATAGTGACTATTCCAAAAGGTTTTATCTTATTTACATAACTATTTAATAAACTTACGACAATTTCTGTAGTTCCTGATCCCGATAACACAATCAAAATATCTTTTTCGCGCATAGCAGGATTACTGGTTAAATTTGTAATCATGTACGGTTTTGCCCCTAAATGTACTAGTCTTGTAGCAAAACATTGTAAAATGAATGCGCTCCTGCCAGAAGCAAGTAAGAAAAATCTCCTTTTATTAATTATTCCATCGTACATTAATTCTATGAATTTTTGAGTGTGTTTGAAATATTTTGGTTTGTCTAAATGAACCATATTGTCTTGGAGATTTTTCATTATTAAGTCCATGGATTCAAATAAGATCTTTCTTGCTTTCCCATTTACCGTTTCGTTATGTTTAACGGTCATTCTCAATAATTTTGTTTTTTTAGAGATATATAATTAATAAGATAGGATTAAAAATATAGATTTTGATTAATTATAGTTTTGATTTTAACTCATATAAATCCTAACTATTAAAGCATTATTTCTATATAAAAATTGTTTATAAAGTTAAAATATTTGATAAATAGCTTGATTATACTCAAAAATAAAGATTTAAAACTATTAGAAAAAATAAAATCAAAATCTTTTTATTTATAATTCAAGATTATAAAACGCGGATTGCAATAATCTAGTAATTTCGTGGGTCTCATACTTAATTATTACATCTAAAACCGCAGGTTTATTAGATTCCTTTGCTCGATTTAAGGCTGGCTTGATTTCATTAGGATCGGTGACTACTTCTCCACAACATCCAAATCCTTCCGCACACATAGCATAGTTAAATCCAGAGAAATCTACATCAATATAATGCTTTTTCTTGGCAAATTTCTGGAAAGTTTTCATAGAACCCCACGCGTTGTTATTTAAGACTATATATATTAAATTTTTTAAACCTAATCGCACAGCAGTTTCTAAATCCTGAATATTGAACATAAAAGCCCCATCACCCGCAATAGCAATGACTTGTTTTTCCGGTTTAGCTAATTTAGCACCTAGTCCGTAAGGTATATTAACTCCTAAATGACCCATAGTGACTGCGATAAGAGTTGATAAGGGAGGCCTTGGTTTGTGAATATTGATTTGTTCTAACGCAAAAGCTTGAGTCTCTCCCCCGTCAATGACGAGTATAGCATCCTCGTCCATAAATTCGTAAACTTGCCTTACTAAAAACCGTGAATTAATAGGCACGCTAGCATTAGACGACTTTTTATTAATAGCCATTATACTATTATTCCTAGCTTGAGCAAGCTTATTGAGCCATTTTCTATCCTCAATAGGATTATTCTTTTTAGCACTCTCTACTAATTTTTCTAAAAACAACTTACAATCGCCTACGATGCCCAATGTTATTGGTTTATTACGACCAATCATCGTGGGATCAATGTCAACTTGGATTAACTTTTGAGAATTTTTCCAAAAAGGTTCTTCACCATGTCCTAAACTAAAGGTAAATCGACAGCCAAGAGCCAAAATAATGTCTGCCTGTCTTGCTGCTTGTAAAACGACGTTATTACCCATTGACGAACCAATTAAACATTTAGACTTATTTGAAATGGTCCCTATACCCATAAATGTGGTTGCCACGGGAATTTGTAGATATTCCGCTAGCTCCTCCAATTCGTTCCACGCTTCAGCCCTTGAAACTCCTCCTCCCGAAATTATTAACGGTTTTTTAGAGCTCAACAATAAATCTAAAGATTTGATTATTAGATTATCGTCAATACTAGGATTAACAGAGGCTCTATACTTCTCAGGTTGAATAATCGTAGTATTTTTTTCTTCAACTTGAGATAAAAAAGCGTCTTCAAAAATTTCTAATAAAACAGGTCCGGGTCGATTTCCCGTGGCTTCTCTAAATACCTTTTCGACTGCGTCTGGAATTTCTTCTATTTTGCGAACGGTCTTCTGGTACTTTGTTATTGGTTTATACATTGTTAACTGATCCAGATTTCCTTGTAAGGTAAAAGAATCCTCGTATTTACTGTTTACTTGCGGCACGATAACTATAAGCGGAATATTATCACCCCACGCAGACCCAACCCCAGGAACTAAATGAAGAGCTCCCGGTCCAACCGTACCAAAACAAACACCAGGTTTGTTGGTAACTCTCGAATATGCATCGGCAGCGTGAGCTGCAGCTTGTTCGTGTCGAAACAAAACGGTTTCAATGCCTTTTTCTCGCCCCCAACGATAAATTGCATCGTACATGTTTAAAAGTTGCCCACCAGGAATGCCAAATAAATATTTTATATTTTCTTGAAGGAGACATTTTATTAATACATCTCCTCCATTGATAGTTTTCTCCTCTTTCTCCAATTTAATTACCTCTTTAAGAATTACTTATATATAGAATTTCTTTTGGTTTTTTATTAGATTTTATTTAATATAAAAAGATTCAGAAAGTGTATTGCTATGAAGATTTACTCTCTGTTTGATAGAGTTTGCTTTCCTATAGAAATTTATATACTGATATAATCGAAATCGCCCCAATAATGAC
Source organism: Candidatus Hermodarchaeota archaeon (assembly GCA_048885945.1). GTDB lineage: Archaea > Asgardarchaeota > Lokiarchaeia > Sigyniarchaeales > SOKP01 > LW40-45. Next base: position 5,127 of record JBHLLE010000238.1, read on the forward strand.
AAACTCTATAAAATAAAATTCAGATTCACAATAGTTATATCCATTATTATTCATTTTATATCCAAGGGTTAAATGTTGAAAATCCATTATAGAAAAGCCCATATTTCCCTTGAAGTCATTATTTGAGATTGTGTTATCATTACATTCCTCATCAAGGATTATGGCTTGAAAAGAAAAATATTTAGCGGTATTTTCGATTGCTTTGTTTTTTGTGATTATATAAACATGACTGTTCACAATTCTAATGTCATAAAAACAATTACTATTAAAAGACTGCTATTAGAAATATAATGAATAATAGAAAAAGAAAAAAAAATTGAATCTTAAAAAATTTTACAAAGAATTACTCTTTATTTGTATTTAATGGATAGCAAGAGATCGTTCTTTGTAATTTTCTTTCTGTTAGCATGCATAGTGAAAGCTCTTGCTTGCTCAGTTAATCCTGTAGCTGTCTTTTCTAAATGATCAATTAAAAGGTCTACAGCATTTCTAGCAACTATGCTAGCTCCCTGTTGTTTCATTAACCTGCGAATTGGGCTCCAGGCGAATGAATGTTTCTTTTTAGCCATTTTTTATTCCTCCTAAAATTTTAAAATTTCAGTTTTTAATTTATTTTTTGTTTATTAAATAAGTTTCTTAGTTAATTATATGTGAGAACATCTATTTAAACATTGTGGCGAACGTGAAGAAATTCGAGAAGTTATTCAAAAAAATTTCGACAAAAAATTTGGTATTTCAGTATAATTGATATTTTTACGTCAATTATCTCTAATGGATCACGTTAAAAAAATGAAGTAACTTTTTAATCGTGACAACAATTGAAATTGTAATAAAGGTAAAAACTTAATTTATAACTCTTTTGATAATATTTTATGGAGAATTAAAAAATTTTGAATCAACTATTTTCATCCCCAATTAATGTTATCATAAAATCAATATGATATTCAAAAGTTAGTAATAGTATAGATAACAAATAAAAATTATTTTTAACTTTGTTTTAAAAATTAGAATTC
>JBHLLE010000239.1:0-6136 GCA_048885945.1 Candidatus Hermodarchaeota archaeon
AGATGTAATCATTTCCATTATATATATTCCTTGTAAGTTTTCATTAGATTTTTATAAATATCAATGAATTGTTGATAATAATAAAAAAAATGGGAATATCAAGTATCGAATTTAGATCAAAAAAAGTTCTTAGAGCTTTTTCTTGATACTTACAATTTTTTTGATAATTCCTAATATAACACTTCTTATTTAGATATTCCTAATTGATTAAACGATCAATTAGTAATAATATCCGCGGTTACTATAACTCTGACGTGGCGCATGTTCAATTACTTCTACATTCGCTGCTTGAGATCCTTTTTGTCCATCAACGACATCAAATTCCACTTTATCGCCTTCGTAAAGGGTTTTAAATTCGTTTTCAGGACCTTCAATCGCAGAGAAATGAACGAAAACATCGTCAGCACCTTCCTCAGGAGTTATAAAACCATAGCCTCTTCGGCTATTAAACCATTTTACAGTACCTTCAGTCATTTATAAAACCTAATTGAAAATTTCGCACATTAACCAGTAATGCACGTATTCATATATAATAAGTGAGGGATATCTAATAAATCTTACAATATTTTTGATAAATAAGTTTGGCTTTTGCATTTTTTTTTTCAATTTTCAAAAATATTGGTTTTAAAATTAGTTTAAATAATATCGTTCACGAGTTAAATGATTGAGAGAGAATTTTTCAATTTTGATTTCAAGATTTTAAATATTGATAGAAAACTATAAAAACAAAAATAATAAAGTATAGAATTATGCCATTTGCGGAAGTTAATGGAATAAAGATTTTTTACGAGACACAAGGAGAAGGTTATCCAGTTATTTTGCATCACGGTTATGGTGCAACCGGAGATATTTGGATTGGTCAAGTGGGGGAATTATCCAAGGAATTTAAAGTAATTACCCTTGATAGTCGCAGTTCTGGAAAATCTGATCATCCTAGTGAAGCATATACGTTAGACACACTAGTAGAAGATTTAAAAAGTTTAATGGACTTTTTGAAAATTGATAAAGCACATATAATCGGTCAATCTATGGGTGGCTGGATTGCCCAAAACTTCGTTTTAAAGTATCCAGACCGAGTAAATAAACTTGTATTAATAGGTACAAATCACAAAGGTTCCGGAATCCAATTTATGAAAAATGCGTTAATTGACACGTACGAACTTCAGAAGCAAGACAAAATGCAAGCGTATTGGAATTACGCAAAATTAACGCATCACAGAAAGGTAATAAAAGAAATGCAAGCAGATCCTAAGAAGAAATTTCACGGTATATGGAGTGCGGAACACATGATAGAAGAACTAACTGACAATAAAATGACTCCCCAGGATTATCAATTATTGGCAGATGCTATAGAGAAACACGATGTGACTGATAGGCTTTCTGAAATTGAAACTCCCGTCTTATTGATTGGAGCTAGCAACGATAAATTATCCCCTAAATTGGTCATGGAAGAATTACATAACAGTATAAAAAATAGCGCTCTTGAAATTGTTGATGGAACTGCTCATCACGTCTTCTTAGAAGCGGCGCCTAAAGTCAATCAATTAATTAAAGATTTTTTAAGCTCTTAATTTTTTCTTTTTCATTTTTAGAACAATTTTGTTAAAACTTTAAATATCTTAAAGGTGCAATAACAATTACCTAATATTATTTATATAAGAAATTCGATTTTTAATTGAAAAATTTCAGTCAGATTCATTAGAATTTAATAGGTGAGATGTAAAATGGTCTCTTTGATAGGATGGATGATTGGTTTGACCGCATCTGCTGTGCTTCTTTGCGGATGCATATTTGGATTATTGTCTTTTTACCATTCAAGAAAATTAAAGGCAGAACTTCTTGCAGTTGCGGGGTTAGTAATGATTTTTTTAGGTCTTTTGTATTTAGGCCCTTTAGTAGATTTTCTTTTGGTAATATTTACGGGTAAAAATTTGAATCCTGAAAAATTAGTCAGTCTTTTAAGCTATACGTGGGTGGCTCCAGGTCTTATTTTAGCGATGTATCTTGGTGCTGAAATGATGATACCAAAAAAAAAATGGATTATCGTAGGGATTTATGCTGTTTTGGGTATAATCTTTGAATTATTTCTATGGTTAGATACCGATGCTGCTTTTTATTATACTTTAGGTATTCCGGGTGAGGATCTTATTGATGCTAGTTATTATAGAACCCATCCAATGTTTATATTAATCGTCATCTTTTTGGTGTCGGTTTTTGTATTTAATGGTATTGGATTTCTATTAAAAGCTTTTAAAACAACGGGTGAAATAAGAAAAAAATATTTGTATTTAGGGCTTGGTTTTATTATATTTACGATAAGTGGTGTCTTTGATTCTTTAGTTGCCCCTGGTATAGGTCTACTTTTTGCAAGGATGGGAATGCTAGTTTATATAATTTTAGTGTATATGGGGGTTAAAACTTAAACTAATTTTTTTCTTTTTTTTATCTTATCTTATTTAATATTTAATTTAATTGATATAATCTCAGTATTTTAAAAAAGTAATTAAAAGTCTCTAATTTTCATCTAGGATGTTTTAAAGATATTTTCCAGACTAAAAAGTGCAATTAGTTATTAGTAAATTAATCATAAAATCTATAGCAAATAGTACCTATCATATCACCCTCGTATTATCGACTTACGCCTCGTACCACTAGTTTTTTAAATAACCTCTGTTATTTGTTAATTAAAGATATATTAATATATTAATAATAGAGAACTAACCGGTCATAACCTTCAAGATAAAATGTTAAACAAATGTCCTCCAACCGCGACGCAGGGGGAACGCACGTTTTATAACCGTGTCGAGAACTTATTTGCAGAGGGGAATGGCGTTGTTGGATATTTTGAACCGGATATAGGCGGTTTACATCCCGATTTTCTTTTATTATCGCCTAATTTTGGAATAGTAGTGGTTGAGGTAAAAGATTATTCTCCTAACAATCTATTGACCGTTACAAAATCAGGAAACTGGGAGAAACTCGATGGGGATAAGAAACTGTCCATTGAAAATCCGTTTGATCAGATTTATCAATATTGGAGGGCAATAAAAGATCGAATAAATTATTGTCATTTTCCTGAGGATGTACAAATTCCAATTATTCGTCTGGTAGTCTTTAGTCAGATATCTCAAGAAGGAGATATCGCCGATAAAATACGGCAAATTGCCCCCAATAAAGTACAAATATGTTTTAAAGAAAACTTGTTTAGAAATATCGCATTCGAGCAATTTCTTTTTGATACGCTACCCACAGACTTCAATCTGAAAGAAGAGTTCTTTCAAATACTTAGAGCTAACTTAATTCCAACTTGTCGTTTACCCGCAACCAATCAGGTTAAATTAAGCGAATATTTAACCGTTGAAAATAAAATTGCTCTTCTTGATTTAGAACAAGAAAAATTAGCAAGAAAGCTTGGTGAAGGGCATCGGTTATTATTTGGAGTGGCAGGGAGCGGAAAAACCATACTACTAATTGCAAGAGCGAGATATTTGGCGTTGAAGCATCCTGATTGGAAGATTCTTGTGTTATGTTATAACCGGTTGCTTAAAGATTTAATCTTTCATTTATTAAATCCCCAAGATTTTGAAGCCGATCTCACAATTAATACTTTTCACGCGTGGGTAAGGCAATACATTCTTAGTGCCAATAATGGATTTTCGTATATTTACAACGAGGCCCTAGAAAAGGCCGAAAAAGAAAGAAAACTTGATAATTTCTTCCACGAAGTTGTCCCCAAGTTATTTCTACAGATGTTGGACGATTTGAAAGAAAAGAGAGTACAATACGATGCGATACTAATAGACGAAGCACAAGATTTCGAAGAAGATTGGTTTCAAGGAGTGATTAAGGTGCTAAATCCAAGCACGAATTCGCTTTTAATTACGTGCGATGGAATTCAAGGAATCTACGCGAGAAAAAGATTCTATTGGTCAGATGTGGGAATTCAAGCACGAGGGAGAGTTAAGAAGTTTGAAAAGTCGTACCGAGTTCCCATAGAAATTGGAAACTTAGCTCAGAAATCTTTACCTAGTACGCTTCGAGATCTTATGGATAAATACGACGAGTTTATATCTACTAAGGAGTATATGGGAGATCATGGAATAGTCGAAATTATAATCTCTGAATCTCGCGAGGAAGAATATGACAAACTAGCAAAAAAGATCCACCGTTTACTCAAGCAACCTCAAGAAATTTTAGTGCTATTCAAGTATAACATGGCTAAAATTAGTTATAATCATCTTTTTTTCAAAAAGCTAAGAAAATTAAACCTTGAATGGAAGGAACTAAAAAAGCACAATTACGAAACTCCTGGATTATTAATTGGGACCATTCACGGTACGAAAGGTTTAGAGTGCGATACTATCGTCATTCCAGAAGTGAATAGTTATTTATCTAATAACGATCGGCAGTTATTATACGTAGGAATAACTCGCTCTCGTAAAAAATTAATACTTAGCGCTAATAAGAATACAGATTTGATTGATACAATCAAGCCATTTCAAACGCTAAACACAGACCTTACAAATAGGACATAAATGAGCCCCGATTACTACAAATCTCTCTGTAGGAAGAAGTATCTCCGAATCTAGGAAATCCTTAGCAATTTTAGCGTTTTCAGAATAATTTTTCAGAATAATTTCGTCAGAATCTAGTTGTATTGAATCCTCGTTAATTGATAATTCTGCAATAGGTTCTCCATTAGTGTCTTGATAATATACGGCTAATTGCCCGCTGGGATAATTTTTAGTTCTAATAATACCTCTTGGATGATATTGGTTTTCGTTAGGTGTGCAAGGGCTTTTAATTTCGTATTGATTTTTTATTATTAGCGTCATTACAGATGGCTCCATTTAATTAATATATTAGTAATACCACATCGATTATTTATAAATAAAAATAGTCCGCAAGTTTTTAATTAAAATAATTAATATTTTATTAAAAATTGAAAATAGGGAAAAAAACAGTATTAACTAATCTTTCGAAGTATTAAGTTATCTTTTCAAATAGATTGAGACAATATCCCCATCTTCAAGTACATGATCTAAGTTATCGAATTTTTGACCGGGATGTTTAGCAGAAGTACCCCAGACTAACGAATATCTATAATCGTTGACAAATCTCTTATGTATTTTACGGCAAAGAGTTTCTATAGTATCGTCACGGTGGAGAATTATGGGTTCATCCATATCGGCTTCTTGCTTTGGAGGTTTCAAATAAATGCGAATTAAATCTAATTCTTGAAATATTTTATGTCGAAGGACATCTATTTTTTCTTGGTTTTTCACTGAGATCATAACCCAGTGATTGTGACCAATCACTTCAGTAATCTTTTTAGAGGGAATTGGGATTTTCATTAAATCCGATTTATTAATTACCACAAATTCATTAGTGTAAACACGATTTCCCAGCACAAAATCTATTAATTGGCTTGGCGTAATTAAAGGCTCAGCAAAATATACCCCCGCATTACGAATTCTTAACTCGTTCATTAAAGCTTTAACTTCATCGTGATCCATGGTTTGCTCTCCTTTGTAGGTAAAGTGAATACCTCCTTTCGTTCTTTCTTTAATAAAAATCTGAGGAGGTTGTGTGTTTAATCGAATCCCTGCGTTATAAAGTTCGTTCCTTATGGTATCTAGATCTGTAAAGTTAATTGTTCCATCGTGGCGAAAACAGATAATAATTAAAATTAATTCGGCAGTTCTCACCGCGCCTAATACTTCTTTTCCACGCCCTTTTCCCGCAGCAGCCCCTAAGATAATTCCTGGTAAATCAATGAGTTGAACATTTGCCTTTTCGATATTCATCATTCCTGGTATAGCTGTGACCGTAGTAAAATCGTACGCGGCCACTTTAGAATGAGTGTTACCTTCAGTGAGCAAGTTAAGAAGAGAAGATTTCCCCACAGAAGGGAATCCAATGAAAGCCACTTGAGCATCACCGGATTTTTTAATACCAAAACCACTTCCGCCACCTTTTTTTGAAGTGGTAATGCGAATTAAGTCGTCGCGGAGTTTTGCGATTTGGGCTTTAAGAAAATTTATACTTTTCTGGGTAGCTTTATTAACTTTCGTACTAGCTAATCGTTCCTCCAGTTCTTTTATTCGTTCTTCAACTTTTTCACTCATATCATTTT
>JBHLLE010000240.1:0-6133 GCA_048885945.1 Candidatus Hermodarchaeota archaeon
TAAAATTATTGGTTTTATTCCATCATTTTCTATAAAGGTTTCATACCAGAGCTCAAACATTATAAGATTCCAAACTCTTTGCATATATAATTCCCTAAACCGGTTTTTTTTTATTAAATTGAGATATTTAGGTCTAACTAAATCACTTCTTTTAATCAATTTTTCTAATATTTCTGCTGATACTTCTTTTAATCCCGTCTGAAGCCAAAATCCTATTGGAGTTCCAAAACCTTGTTTCTTACGTTTTAAAATTTCTGTTGGAATAATATCCTTAAATGCTAATCTTAATATGTATTTTTCGATATTTCTATTAAATTTTAAATGTGAAGGGATTGAAGATGACCAACTAACAAGTTTACAATCTAAATATGGCGTTCTTGCCTCCAAAGATGCCGCCATTGTCATTTTATCAATTTTCATATTATATTGATTAGGAAGCTGATAATTCAAATCCCAACTGATATATTTAGTGGTCTTGTCTAGATTATTATTTAATTTTGAGTTTATTATAGGTATAACATTCTCAGGATTGTAAACTAATAATTCTGATTTTTCAGAATCGGGCATTGTTAATATTGAATAATAAAATGATCCATCTTTTCCACTTAGTTCATTTAAGTACGATAAAAATAGTCTTAATTTGTGAGAAGGTAAATAGTGATTTAATTGCATTATTTTTTTTAAAATATTTTCAGGAATATGTTGAGTATATATTTTTCTCCGATTTTGAAAATACCAATAATACCCTGCAAATACTTCATCTGCACCATCACCTGTGAGAGCTACAGTTATTTTATCCTTAGCATATTTCGCCATAAAATATACAGGAATAATTGCAGCATCAGCAATTAAGTCATCAAGATGCCATACTAATTCTGGTAAAATCTTAAAAGAAGAAGATTTTATAGTTAATTCTGTATGATCCGTATTATAATAATCTGCAATTAATTTAGCATATTTTGTTTCATCTATTGGAGCACCTTCTTCAAACCCGATTGAAAAAGTTTTAATGGGGCGTTCAGATAATTTAGACATAACTCCTACTATGCCCGATGAATCAATACCTCCTGATAAAAAGGCTCCAAGTGGTACATCACTAATCATTCTAATTTTTATACTATCTTCTATTAAAGTTTTTAATTCATTTACTAAAACATCAATTGAACTATGATTCTCTGAATTAAAATTAATATTCCAATATTTTTTAACAGAGATTTGCTTATTATTAAGATTAAATATCATATAACTTGCTGAAGGTAAACGATATATCTTCTTAAATAATGTTTTATCAAAAGGAACATATTTCAGGGAAAAATAGAGGTTAAGCGCATTTTTATTAACTTCTCTATTAATTTCATAAAGAAACATACATTTTATTTCAGAACTAAAAATAAAATCAGTGTCATTAAAATAGTAATAAAGAGGTTTTAATCCAAGATGATCTCTTGCTAAAAAGAAATGGTTTTTTTTCCCGTCATAAATACAAAAAGCAAATTGTCCTCTTAACTTTTTAACACAGTCATTTCCCCATTCCTCATAAGCGTGAATAATTGATTCTGTATCTGATTTAGTATAAAATGTATGTCCTTTTTTTTCCAATTCATCCCTAAGTTCAATAAAATTATATATTTCACCATTAAAAACTATCCAAATGTCACCATCTTCATTATGTTGGGGTTGATGTCCTGTATTTAAGTCAATTATTGAAAGTCTTTTCATTCCTATTGTAATATTATTATCTACATAATATCCTTCATCATCTGGACCTCTGTGTTTAATTAGACTACACATTTTTTTCGCTAGGCTTCGATCCTCAAAATTAAAACCACAAATACCACACATCTTTAATTAAAAACATATATAACTTATTTTGGGACGAATTTTATCCCAATTTATTATAAATTTTTATTTTTACTTTTTGATTATAATTAATATCATAAATAAATTATGAAATGAAAAATAATAGATTTTTAATGTTCGGATATTAAAGTAACGAATATATTCTTCAAAATATTACAAAGTTAGAACTGTTAGGTTTAGTTCTTGAAACTTATGTATTCGAAAAAAAAAATCTAATAATTTACACTAAAGTGATGCAAAAAAATCAGAAGAAAGTTTGTTTTGTCTCAATGTTAGCATATCCTCTTTATAATAAAAAATGCAAAAATGATATTTTTGGAGGAGGAGCAGCAGTTCAATTATATATTATATCAAAAGAACTTACAGCAAATAATAACTTTAATGTTAATATTATTTTAGGTAATGATAAACTAACAAAGAATAGGATAGAGCTTCTTAATAAGATTAAACTCTATAATATTCGTCCTATTAAAAGAAAGATTGGTTATTATTTTTTTAGTATGATAAATTTATTTATAACATTAATTAGAATAAATCCCGATGTAGTAATCCAAAGACACGCGGATAAAGTTACAGGGATATGTGCATTATATTGTAAGCTTTTTAAAAAAAAATTTATATATTCAATTGCTAGCTTAGCAGATGTAACTGGAGTGCATGAAAAAGGATTTCTTGGTAAATTTTTTAAATATGGTTTGAGCAATGCTAAATATATTATTGCTCAAAATAAGGAGCAAGTATTAGAATTAGAAAAATTTAAGAAGAGACAGTTTAAAAATGTTTATATAATTAAAAATAGTTATAAGATATCTGAAGTTTTTTTAGAAAATAAAGAACATATTCTCTGGGTTGGTAGAGCAATTGGTCCAAAAAGAGCAGAACTTTTTATAAAACTTGCTAAAAAATTTTCTAATGAAACATTTGTAATGATCTGTAATAAGACTGATCTTAAAGACCAAAGTATAAGATATTGGAATACTATTCATAATAAAGCATCAATTACTCCTAATTTAAAATTTATTGAGCATGTAAATTTCCATAGCATTAATGAATATTATGAAAAAGCAAAGATTCTCGTTGACACTTCAATTTATGCTGGATTTCCCAATACTATGATACAAGCTTTTAAAAATAAAACGCCTGTTTTAAGCTTAAATGTAAATCCAGAGAATATTTTAACAAATTACAAAATTGGTTTATTTTGTAATGATGATTTTAATAAAATGGTTGAATATTTACATAAATTATTAGAAGATAAGGAATTATATTTATCCTATTCAGAAAATTGTTATAATTATGTAAAAAAAGTTCATGATATTAAAGAAAACATTAATTACTGGATTGAAGTAATTAAAAATTTTAATTAAAAATAAGTATATTGTTTGGATAAGTGGATTGCTAATTAATTTTTCAAATTTCGATTAATTCGTAATTTTATCAATAAAAATTTTAAACTCTTCTAGTTCCTTATCAAGTGAATAATTTTTAAAGACATATTCTTTAGCTAAATTCTGCAATTCTCTAAACTTAATTGGATTTTTAATCCATAAATTATATATCTCTAATATTTTCAATTTAATTTCATTAGTATTTAACTTTGGAATGAAAAAAGCAAATTTTTTTCCTTTTAATAATTCAACCGAGCCAATTGTTTTAGTGCAAATAATAATTAAATTTGAAGCTAAAGCTTCCATAATAGTTCTAGGAAAAGGTTCAACTCTTGACGAAAATAAGAATACATCACTTTTTTTATAAAAAAGTGGAATTAAATCATTGCTTATATATCCACTAAATTTAACGTGATCTGGGTATTTTTTTTCTAATTCAATAATTTTAAAATCTAAAGGCCCCATACCACAAAATTCAAAAAAGACTTTTAATTCTTGATTTTCCTTTAGAAACTCATCAATCGCATCAACTAAAACAGTTATACCCTTATGAATATCATCGAGATAACCAAGGTAAAGGAAATTCAATATATCATCTTTTTTAACCTCTATTTTAGTTCTATCAAATTTTTCAAGTTCTATTCCGTGGGTGATATGAATTATTGAATTAGAGTCATAAAAGTTTTTTAAAAACTTCCTTGCATGATAAGACATGGTATGATGATAAACACTTTTTTTAAATTTTGAAAAGAATAAAATTGCCATTCTGTATTTTAAATTATAAAGAGAAAACAATTTTTGACTATAAAGAGGTTTCCTATATCCAACAATAAATTTTCCTTTTCTATGTAATAATTTAAAAAAGATAATTAGTAGACAAGATTTAAAATCGAAAAATGAACTATAAATAATATCTTGATTTTTAACAATTCGATAATATTTAATGAGTTCCAAAGGATATGGGCAATTAAATATTCGATTAAATAGAGTTAAGGTAGCAAACTTTAATCTTTTCTTATTTTCTAACCCTTTAATTTTGGTTTTAATTATTTTTGGGGATAATAATTCTTTATCAGTAAAAATATTTGTATCCATTAGTGTAACATTATAAAATTTATTTAAACCAGACGCTAATTCCATTGATGAAATTTCTCCCCCTCTACCATTTTCTAATGCAAATGGGCTCAATATGAGAATATTTAATTTTCTACTCATCTTAATTAATTCTAAAAAATTTACAATGATTTTAATTAAAAAACCTTAATAAAAAGTTGTATAAATATTATTCTCTAAAAAAAAAGAATATTTCTAAAATTTTAAGATAATAACTTATGTTAATATTAGATCAGATTTTTGTAATGAGGAATTTCGTTTTAAGTATATATTCTTTAAAACTTAGGAACTGAATATAAAAAAATATTTTTAGTAATCTTAAATATTAGTATTATAATTTTTCATTAAAAATATTCCTTGGTTTAAATAAAATAAATTCAAGTTTGAGATTGTTATGAAGATAACTTTAGAGGATTTAAATAATTCAAGTAAATTTAAAATAATTAGAAAAATTGCCAAGAAAATAATTATTTTAAAAACAATTTATTTTGCATTCAAACAATATATAGTTAGAAAAATTCTAATTATTCCACCCCCATATACCGACAAGATTCATAGATTGATTATTTCCTCAAGATGGGATCCAATAAGATTTTCTACAATTGCTTTAGCTGTCAACACCATTCAAAAAGAACAAATTAAAGGAAGCTTTGCAGAACTAGGGGTATATAAAGGTGAGACAAGCCAAATAATACATTTATTAGCTCCTGAAAGAAAACTTTATTTGTTTGATACTTTTGAAGGATTTCCTTCAGAATATTTAGAGATTAAAGACGATTCAAATAGATATAAGGATACTAGTATAGATCTAATAAAAAAAACTATAGGAAATATGAAAAATATTATAATAAAGAAAGGAATCTTCCCAGAAACTGCATATGGATTAGAAAATGAAATCTTTTCATTTGTTCATCTTGATATGGACTTATATATTTCAACAAAAGAGGGATTAGAATTTTTTTATCCAAGAATATCTAAAGGGGGTTATCTAGTAATACATGATTATAACAACCCGAATGAATCTAATATGGGTGTCTTGAAAGCAGTTAATGAATACTTTTCAGATAAACCTGAAAAGATTATTGAAATCCCAGATATTTATGGTACAGCGATAATTCGTAAAATATAGTTTATTATTATACAAAATAATCTTTTTAATAAAAAATAAGATAATATGAGAAATAAATTAAAGATTTATCTGATAATAAATATTTATTAAAATAAAGAATATGCAATAATTTGTTTACACTTTAGAATCTAGAGAAAAATTTCAACGTATATATGATGAACGCTCAAAATTTAATTCGAATCATAAAAAATAATGATATACTATTAAATTTTTGTGAAAATATAAATAATCTCAATATTCTAATTAAGCACATTTCATTAGAAGAACTTAAGAGACTCTCTAATGTTTATCCTCATTTAGGTTTGAATCAAAAATTTAATAATAATTCAAAAAAGTCATCAATTTTTTGTATAACATTAATTAAAAATGATATAAAGACTGGTAATTATTTACAACTAAAAAAAATCAAATTTTATTTTAATGAATTAAATGGAGAGATCATAAAAATTCTTCAAAATTAATCATTACTTCTCTCTTCTTTATAACTTTTACCTTTTATTAAAATAATATAGAAAATTTAGTAATTAATTTAAAATTGAATTATTAATTTAATTTTTATCATGGATGATCTTATCCCTATTGAAGAAGCCTTTTTCGAGAGTAAATCGGGTTATTAGCCGAGGACGCTCTACGCATATCTCCG
>JBHLLE010000241.1:0-6132 GCA_048885945.1 Candidatus Hermodarchaeota archaeon
AAAACTTTTTTGATCGTCATACAGGATATGCAATGTATAAACCTTCAGATGCTCAAAATTTTTATAAACTATCAAAATGGCAAAAATTGAAGACAATTATATCATTAATGAAAAAATTCGGTCCAATTGATCCAAAATTCAAAGAGAAAAAATACATATTGATTACCGCCTCAACTGTACCATTTAAAAATCTTATGGGGGAAGTATCGCTAACGTTAAAAACTATGGAAAAATACATCGCAAAACTAAAAGGAAAAATAATTGGGAAGTTGATTTATACTGATACTCTTTTCAGATTTAAAAAAAATAAAGAAGCAAAAATGATTAAAAAGGCGTATAAAATCCTAGAAAAAGTAGAAATAGGATGGAATTAGAATCAGAATTAAGGTTAGAAAGGAAGAAGAGTTTAAGTTAAGAATGATTTTACGATTGCATAAAGAATATTATCCTGATTACTATCCCTATCCTAATTGTTAGTTACATCTAATTCTATATAAATATAACTTAACGAAAATTCTTGATATGGCGAAAACTAAGCCCTCCCCCATTGTCAGTTTTTTTATTTTTTAGCTAGCATAAGCATTCCTGCTACGATTTTACCTTTCTCCCCTTATTTAATTTTTAGACCTAGTATTGAGGTCTGATGGTAGGAATCATTATTTTTTTTATAAAAAAATTAAGACTAAAGAATCAAACTTAAATAAGCAAAAACGGTTATAATATTATACGCTTTACAATTGAATTTAGTAGAATTTTTTAATTAAATTAACCAAAAGACATTTGAATAAAATGCAAAACATCAAAGTTCAAAAAGAAAAAGAATCCATTAAAGAAATAACTGGTTCTGAAAGAGATTACGGTTTAATCTTAGAAAATATCAATGATATGATTATCATTTTAAATCAAAACTATGAGTTTGAGTTTATTAACAAAACAGTAACTACTATTTTATTAGGATATTCGGATAAAGACTTGATTGGTAAATCCGTATTAGAGATCCTTCATCCCGACGATCTTAATAAAGCATTAAAAACGTTAGAGAATGGTTTTAAAACGGGTGAAGGAATGGAGGAAGTAAGAGTTAGACGCAAAAATGGTCGTTGGATATGGCTTGATGTCAAATGTAAGATCTTCCTAGATAAAAATCGTAAAAAAAAAGCTCTATTAGTTGCTAGAGATATTACCGATAAAAAGCTCTCAGAACAAAGATTAAGAGAATCGGAAGAAAACTACCCTCTTATTACAGAAAATGTGTACGATTTAATTGCGGTGTTCAACAATCAATTTGAATTCGAATATTTAAATAAACAAGTTCATAAAGAAATATTAGGATATGAGAGAGAAGATTTAATTGGTAATTCCGCATTGTCCTATATTCATCCCGAGGATTTCAAAAAAACTATTAAAAAATGGCGATCTGGAGCCAAATTTGGAGTAGGAACTGTGGAGTTAAGATTTCGTAAAAAAGACGAGAGTTACATGTGGCTTGAAATTAGAGGAAACCAATTTACAGATAAGGAGGGAACTATCAAAACAATCGTAATTTCGAGAGATATTACTAATCGTAAAGAGGCAGAAGAGAAGTTAAAGAAATCCGAAGAAAAGTATCGAAACGCCTATAGCCTCGTTAATTTTTACAAAGATTTGTTTGCTCACGATATGAATAATATTCTTCAAGGTATGTCATCGATTGTAAATTATTGTATTCGTTTTCGCAATAATCCGGAAATATTAAAAAAATTGGGGGATATTTACGAAGTTATTCAAAATCAAATCGAGCGGGGTACTTCATTAATCTCAAAAGTAAGATACTTATCTAGATTAGAAGAATCAGAAATTAATTTGAAACCTATTAAAATCATTAATGTGTTAAAAAAATCAATTGAAAATGTTAAAAATAGCTTTCCTGAAAAAAAGATTAGTATTAAAATTGAAGGGTTGACAAAAGACTTAAAAATATTAGGAGATGAGCTCCTGATTGATGTATTTGATAATATTTTAAATAATGCGGTTAAATTTAATATTAATAAAGGGGATGTTGTAATCGAAATTATAGGATCTAAAGTACAAAAAAAAGATAAAAATTATATAAAGCTTGAATTTAAAGATCGTGGTATTGGGATCTCCGACGATCAAAAAAAAACCTTATTCAAGGAACTCTATAAAAGAGAAATTAGCAAGCGAGGTATGGGAATCGGATTATCTCTGGTTCATAAAATTGTTGAAAGTTATAAGGGCGATATAAGCGTCAAAGATCGGATAAGAGGAAATTATAACAAGGGTTGTAATTTCATTATACTACTCGAAGAAATCTCTTAAATATTAATTTTATATAAAAATATTTTAGTTAAATATACTCCCATTAATTTCATTAAAAATGGCTATTATAGTCTTTAAGATTTTTTTTTAAATCTAATTTTAAAATTGATTTCATTACTCATAAATTATAGACCGTATTCAACCAGATATAAAGTTTAAGTTGAAATATTTAATAATTAAAAAACAGTATAGATTGAAAAAGTTGCTTCTCTATGGAGTTGTATAAACTTAAGTTTAAATAAAAGTGTTTTATTATAATTTTTAGACAAAAATATTCATTTTAAATTATTTCATTTAATTGGGAAAAAATAATCTTAAAAATGAAAAGTAGTCCTTTTAAAAATTATTTTCTAAAATTATAATGACAATAGAGAAAGAAATAAAAATATCATGGGACAATTTCGAGACTATTTTTAGAGATATTCCCCTTCCCATGTTTATATGGAAACAAATCGGAGATAATTTCATTTTAGTTGATTTTAATGGTGCAGCAAAGGATTTAAGCAATTTTAAGTTTAAAAGGTCTACTAACATAGAAGATTTCAAATTAATCCCTTACTATTTATATCTTCTAAAGGATTTAAGACGATGTGTAAATGAGCGAGCGAGTTTTTGCAACAATATCAAATATAGAGTATATTCTTCGACTTTGGAAAAGATTATTGCTCTAATTTATATATATACTCCTCCTGATATGGCAATCATGTGTGTAAACAATGTAATCTCCCAAGATGTATTCAAACACAAGTTAAATAAGGTAAGTAAAGATGCTATGAAAAAAAGAGACGAAGAATTAGCGTTAGTGAAGTCTGAAAAAAAATATCGACATTTATTTGAGAGTTCCCCATTTGCTACATGGATTATGGATGAGAATAATAGAGTAATCGAGAGTAACCTCGCAACAAATAAGTTTTTCAGTCACTTTACGAGAGATGATATTATTGGAAAAAGACCTGTTGAACTTGTGAGACTTTTTAATGATTTCAAAAAGAAATTGGGGCTCTCTATAGAATTTTTAGAGGAAGGAGTTTTATCCCAAATGTTAGAATACCTAAAAAAACTACATTCGAGAGTTACACCAGAGCCATTGGAATTTAAGATCACAAGGGCAACAGGGAAGATATCTTGGGTGTACGTGGATTCTTCGATAATAAATATCGAAGGAGAAAAGCAATATCAATTCATTATCCAAGATATAACCCAACTTAAAAGATTAGATCAAAAATTGCGTGAATCTGAGGAAAAATATCGGGTCATTTCTGAGAATGCCACAGATTTAATCTTAATCGTTGATAAAAATTCAATCGTAGAATATATTAACGAGCAGGCACTTTTAAAGATATTTGGATATATGAGAAATGAAATTTTGGGTAGAAGCACTAAAGAGTTCATTCATCCAAGCAACCTTGAAGGGGGTGTTTTTCCAATGGAAAAATATCTCAAAAAAAGAAAAAAAAATATTCAAATTAAATTAAGACATAAAGAAGGATATTACATCCCCGTTGAACTTAGCGTTAATGTTTTTCTTGATAAATATAATGAAGTGAAACAGTTAGTAATCGTACGAGATGTTAGTGAACGGAAGCAATTTGAAAAGAAATTGAAAAAATCAGAAAGACGCTATAGAAAAGCGTTTAACAATGCTCTGTTTTATAAAGATTTATTTGTTCACGATATGAATAATATTCTTTCTGTTATATTATCTTCAGCAGAACTCATTACACTTCAAGCAGATACACAAAATATGTCAGACAAACTTAAAATATATGTGGATTTCATTAAAAATCAGGTGAATAAAGGATCTAAATTGATTTCCAATGTATCTTTGCTTTCAGACCTTGAAGAGCAAAAAATATTAATGGAACCAGTAAACATAAGAAAAATATTAGAGAATTCTGTAAAATTTCTAAAAAAAGGTTATAAAAATCGAAATTTCGACATCCAAATCGATTCTCCTAAAGATACAAAAATCTTTGTGCAGGGTAATGAACTCTTGCAACACGTATTTGACAATCTCTTAATTAATGCTGTATTGTATAACGAAAAAGATATTGTTGAAATTTTTATAAAAATTTCTCATGACAAAAGAGATATAGGATATATTCGATTGGAGATTATGGATAATGGAGTAGGAATACCTAACGAGCGTAAAAAACTAATATTTAAAAAAGGGTATCGAGAACAAAAAGGATCTAAAGGAATGGGAATAGGCTTATCTTTAGTAAAGAAAATTATTAAGAAACACGAAGGAAAAATCTGGATGGAAGATAGAGTAAAAGGAGATTACAAGAAAGGAAGCAATTTTATTGTGATACTTCTTGAAGCAACATAATTAAAATTAGTTATAAAATAAATTATCCAATTTTCTTCTTTATTCATAATTTGAATAGTGATGAATTTTTTTTTAACCTCTTTTTTACATTCTTGACACATAAGTATTTAAAAAGTTATTTCTTAACTTACTATTGAAGTTTCAAGGGTAATTAATTAGGGAGTAGGGTAATTAAGACGATTTTAGAATATAATTCGGAAGAGGAATTATTATGTTCTGAATGCGGTTCAAGAGTAATTTCATCTAAACGGTATTTGGTCTGCTCAGAATGTGGCTTAGTATTTACAGAGTTGGTGTTAGATTATTCAGAATCACGGTCGGTTATGCATTGGAAAGAAAGGAACGGATGTATAATTCAGAGTAATTTGAAATGTACAGACGCTCATATTTCTGAATTGACGCATATTAGTAAGTCATATAGTGAGAAATTTAACCGTGTAAGGCGGCAGGATCTAACTATAGGGAGAATATACAAACGATCACTTAAAGAAGGATTAGTGAAGATTAAGAAGAGTGTTTCATTGTTGGAATTACCATCTTCGGTTTTGAAGTCCGCGTGCTATTATTATAAAAAATATTGTGCGGATAATTTGCTTTTAGGGTATAGCGTGGCACAACTCGGGGCGGCATGTATAACCGTAGGGTGCCGGTTATTGAGCGTTCCATTAATCTTAAATAAACTTTTGGAAGAATTCGAAGTGAAACAGAGTCAATTATTTCGTACTGTACAAATGTTAGTTACAAAATTAAATATTCGATTAAAGCCAAAATCTCCTAAACTCTATTTAAGTGCTTTCTGTAACGCGTTAGGTCTTCCACCAATCATAGAGCGTAAAGCTCTCGACTTGTTATCGGAATTACCGGAAATGTATATTCTAGGAAAAAAACCAAGAGGAATCTGTGCAGCATGTATATATTTTATCACGAAAATATATTCGATAAAAATTACGCAACTAAGATTATCTAAGATCGCAGGTATCACAGCACTTACTTTAAGAACGCGTTTTAATGAAGTTAGAGAAAAATTTGGATTTTAAGAAACCTACAAAATATTCGAACTAGGCTATTAAAATTGTGACCTTGTATTGAGGTCTTAGAGTAGGAGTTATCTTTTTAAATTATAAAATTAATTATCTATTCCATTTAAGAATGATGAGATTTTAAGATAATGAATAGAAAGATAGTGCTCTAATCAGGATTAAGATAAATAGGAGATAATTAATTAGTATTAACTCTTGATTGATGGGAATAAAACTAATTTTTACCCTGATTATTGTCACTTATCCAAATGACTTGATAAAATCACTGTTATTTAAATATACCTAATTTCATATTTATATTAGTACTAAAAAATTATGACTCCTGTCCTAATTGGATTTTTGTCTTTTGGTAAGCGTAGGCAATACGCTCTCTTATACTTATATAATTTCTGACCTTGTATTGAGGTCCTAGGGCAGAAGTCAACCTTTTTTTCTTTATTC
>JBHLLE010000242.1:0-6124 GCA_048885945.1 Candidatus Hermodarchaeota archaeon
ATAACTTAATTGGTCGAATTAGCTCAGAATATTCTCGATCTTTTTTACCACCATAAGTTAAAAAACCTACATTTACATTTTTCTCATTAAGTTGTCTATAAAGAGCGACCTCTCTTGATAACGTGCCAAATCGGTGATAGCGTTCTAAGGTTATATTATACGTAAAAGTTACTAACAAATTCATGTTTGAAAAAGAGAATTATAAATAATTAATATTTTTTTTTATTTGATTAAGAGCTCAAGATTTCTCAATTTTGTAATTTCATATATTCTGGAAGCAAGAGTATCTTGATCACTTGTATTTTCTATCATCATCATTTTTTCGAAATTATAATGATTTTTCAGCTGTTTTAAAATCCATTCTTCTATTGATCTACCTAGATAATTGCCTAAATAATCAGATAGATTTTGTTTGATATATGGCACTTCAAATCCAATAGGATTATATTGGAATCCAAATTCATTTTTATCGTCATTATATATAACATTATCCAAATATTTAATTGATTCAAATACCATTTTTTTAAATTTAGGATTATTCCACACATTTAAAGAATTTTCAATGAGATATAATTCTGCCAATGCGAGAAGAGAAAAGGAAAGATACCCTTTTGATCTTTTGGTGATATAATATTTACCTAATGAGGTTTTAATCTTATCAGTACTATTTTTTAAGGGACTTTTTTTTGTTTTAACAACATTTTCATTAATGCGCATTCTAATATATTTCTTGAAATTTATGAAGGACGGTAAGTTATCAAGAAAAATATTAATACTTGCTAAAATTTCATGATTATTACAAAGTTTAGCAACTTTAAATGCCATAAGAGTAAACCAAATTTGTTGATTGAGAATTCTATTTATCTTTAACTTTTCACCCCTTAAACCTAAAACATGCCACAATCCAAGATCTTTATTGAAATAATGCTTTAAGATTACATCTTCAGCTATTTTTAAATATATTGAGTCACTCAAATAATTATTAGCTTCTAAAAGAGATTCAATAACCCATGCTTGACCAATTAATCCATTAACTTCCTTTACTTTGTTCTCGGAATAAATACAGTGAAAGCTATAATTATAAGGTCTTACCTGTTTAGTTGTTAAATAATTATAAGCTTTTTCTGCAACTTTTCTGAAATTCTCTTCATTTGTTAATTCATATGCTTTCAAAAAAAGAATCGCCCAATGTGAAGTTGTACGCACTGCTGTAGAATTGTTACTCCATGGACCATTATGACCACTGGGAAAATATCCTTCTTTACTCTGATTTTTTAAAGCGGCATTTGCTGAATTTATGATGATTTGATTTATCTCAATTTTTCCGTTCATTTTTAACCTTTCTTATATTTTAAAATTCTTCTATATGCATTATGTCTTCTGAGGCTTTTCGCCCCGGAGCGTTAAAGGTTCTCGATGGCAATCTACCAATTGGAATTATACTAACGATTTTAAAATTTTTAGGTATATTAAATAAATCCTTAATTTTTTCCATATCATCTTGATTTGGGATTTCGTATTTACCAAAATTGACCCAACAAGCACCTAAACCAATAGTATGGGCCATTAATAATAAATTCTGTATTGCAGCACCAGCATCTAGATATGGGGTGTATTCAGATTCTATATCGTCATAAGCTTCTATATTAATAAGTACAATTATGCAATTAGTTGATTTATTAACAAATCTTTGACCACGAATTTTTGAAATGATTTTTATTTTTTCTATATCTCTTGTTAATAAAAAGTGCCATGTCTGTCTATGTGAAGAAGAAGGAGCCCATTTTGCTGCTTCCACAAGCATTTTCATTTCATTATCAGTTATCTTACCTTCTTGCCAAGAACGAACGCTCCTTCTATTTTTTATAATTTCAAACAAATTCTCATCAATTTTATCCGAAATTTTTTGAATCTCTTTTATTGTATCTTTTCCGAATAGGACCCTTTCACACCATATAATTTCCTCATCAGAAAGTAACTTTCTTGATTTAGCTTCATGAAATAACTTTCTACCTATAATCATGGAAGCAAAATCAGTAGATTCTTCATCTAATCCTTGTTTTTCGATTCCATGAACTCTAGCTCTTAATCGAGCCTCTAATTTTTCATTACTCAAAGATTTAGGATTTTTGAAGAATGTGAAATATATTAATTTTAAGCTAGTCGATATTCTACCTTGCATTTTATAATACTTTTTTTTAATATTTAATTAATTTAAAATCTTTAATTATTAATAATTATTATTTAACATATATTATCCTTTATTTTGTAATCTTGTAAGTTTTACTAATTCTGAATGAAAAGAAAATGGTTGATTGTTTTAATTGAAAATTTAAGAAAATTATGCTTATTACTAAATGAATTGATGAATAATATGAATATCCTATTTCATTTAAGCTGAAAAAGAAAAGAGATTTAATTAATAATAATTTTTGATTACTATAATTCTTACCTAAAAAAGGTGATAATTGATAAGCTTACAGGAAATGTTAAAAGCAGGTATTGAAAAATTAACTAAAACTTCAAATAAGTCTTATGTGTCTTTACAACCAAATTTTTTAATTCCTGGTTCGGGACGTGCTGGATCAACATTCCTTTATAGTTGTTTAAAACAACATCCTGAAATATTTTTTAGCACAATTAAAGAACCTAGTTATTTCTCAAAATACTATGATTTGGGAGATGAGTGGTACTTAAAACATTTTAAAGCCAGAAAGAATTATTCGAGAGTTGGAGAAGCAAGTACTCAATACTTTTATACTATCAAGGCAGCGAAAAGAATTTTTGATTTCAATCCAGATTTTCGACTCATATTTATAATAAGAAACCCTGTAATTAGAGCTTACTCGAATTATACTCGTGAAATCCAGCTTTGGGGAGAAAATAGACCTTTTGAAGAAGTTTTAACAGAGAGCAAAAGATATGTTTGGCCTGCGATGTATTATACTCATTTATCTCGTTTTCTAGAATATTTTCCAAAAGAACAGTTATATGTTATAATATTTGAAAAATTCATTAAGCAAATTGATTTCTATCTTGCGGAAATTTGTAAGTTTTTAGACATAAATCCTAACTTTAGATTTAATCAAGAAAAATTTACTCGAAATCCTTCAAAAATGCCAATAAATACTCATTTACAAAAATTAAACAGAAATCTTTTTCAACTCAATCGAAGAGAACCTTATTTTATGCAAGTTTTTAGAGTTGGTGGGAGAACCGTTGTAAATTCAATAAACCATCTTTTCTATAAAGCAAGAGAATTTCCACAAATGAAAAAATCAACTAGAAACTATCTTATGGATTATTTTTACGATGAAATAATAAAATTAGAAGAATTGCTGAAAGAGGATCTGTCTATTTGGAAAAATAAATAGACTGTTAAGCATATTATTTATTTTTTCTTATTATAAAGGTTTTCTATATCATTATTAAAAGCTTCCATTATAGATTTCCATTGGAATTCATCGTGAATTTTTTTTAATCCTGTTTCCCCTAAATCATTTCTTAAACGCCGGTCCTCAATTAGCATTGTAAATTCATCAATAATTTCTTTCTTTGTAAAGTTCCTTTTCAATAGAAGACCAACATCATTATTTTTAACAACATCTTGAGAAACCGGAGTAGTTATAAAGGGAACTTTACATGCCATATACTCTAAACATTTGACAGGAATCATATATCTCCACATTTTCTTATGAGTTATCCTACCTATTCCAATATCAGAGTTGTTCATGTAAAATGGTATTTTATCGTGAGGTTGTATTCCCAAAAAATGGATATATTTATTCATTTCTAATTTATTTACTAAGTCTGAAATTGCTTTTCTATAGCGACCTTCTCCAATAAGTATCAGATGGGTTTCCTTGTTTTCCTTAATAATTTCAGGAAAAACTCTTATAAAATTATGAATTCCTATATCTGGAGTCATTAATCCAATAAAAGAAATAATTGTTTCACAGCCTAATTTTCCTTTCAACTCTTCCCGATTTTTATAAGGATAAAATTGATTAATATCTATTCCATTATGATGCACTTTAAAACTTACTTTATTTAATTCTTTAAATTTTAAAAAATAACGCATCATTTCTGAAGTGGTAACATAAAAAGTATCACAATTTAAAATAGATCTATATATTCTAGGATAATTCAATGAAATATACGTATTATAAGGCATAGAATGCGATTCTAAATCAATAAAAATATCATGACTTCGTATTATATGAGGAATCTTCAAAATTTTTGAAAGATAACCAGCACAGACACTTGAATAATGAAAAGGGTGGTATTGTGATAAAATTAGATCGGGAGAAAATCTTTTTTTTATTTTAATTAAGTAATAGAATAGGTTATCAAAATGAGAAAAAATAAAATTAGTTGGAGTTTTAAATAAAGAACTTGAATACCTTATTTTAAAATTTGGAGTATACTTAGTTTCTTTCTTTATTTTTAAATTAAATGACTTTCCCATATCCCCTGGAGCTAAAACCATTAATTCGTGACCAAGATTTATAAGATAATTAGTTATTTTTTGCGAGTTTAAGGCGGCTGCTCCAGTATTTGGAGGAAAATAATTGACGAAATATAAGATTCTCATTTGTAAAAACACCATTCTTTATAAGCGGGTCAGAAACCTTAAAAAATCACTTAAATCTTCTTGAATTGTAAAATTTTTATTAGTTGTTATAGTTTAAAATTTTGTAAATAATAAGTATATTTAAATTTAGAAGTATTAATTTCAAAAATATTTATCTGATTAAATCGCTCCAAAACAATATATAAGATATTAAATTTTTAAAAATAGTTAATTAGTGAAAAATTTTCTAAATTCTATATTTGAAAACTGAGAATGGTCATTAAATACTATGTCTTTGGAGAAAAATTCAGAAATTTCAATTGAAAAAGAAGATTGGAAATTAAAATTTAGAAAACTAATTAAACATGAAATTG
Organism: Candidatus Hermodarchaeota archaeon; assembly: GCA_048885945.1. Classification (GTDB taxonomy): domain Archaea; phylum Asgardarchaeota; class Lokiarchaeia; order Sigyniarchaeales; family SOKP01; genus LW40-45. The sequence continues at coordinate 4,948 of JBHLLE010000242.1, forward strand.
TTCAAGAATTTTTTTATGCAAGTATTGGAAATATAGCTATAGTTCTTATGATTTCTTTATTTCCAAGATTTTTCTGGGACGAACCTTATAGAAATATTATCTGTGCAATAATCGTATTGTCATTTTTTATTATATTTATAATTTTTAATCAACCAAATTCAAAAATAAAAATATTTAAAATTGATTATAAGAGGAATATCATTCTTTTTACATTATTTAATTTAGCAATCCTATATTTCTTATTTTATAGAACGGTATTTAGTCCTAATGGAATAGCTGCTGATAATTTTTATCGTTCAGCATTAATAACTCAGATGGCATATTCAGGATACCCTCAAGATTTTGCATTTAAAGGTTTTTCTGCTTTTATGGCACCTTTATATTGGTACGTATTAGCACTGATAGCTAAACTTTTTCAAATAGAATCCTATAAAATGTTAAAGATTGGTTTCTTAATATCTTATTTAATATTACCCATTTTACTATATGAAGTATGGCAAAAAATTTTTAATAAAAAAGTTTCTTTTTTCATAACAGCTTTATCTTTTACTTTTATTTCTAACTATTCGCAGATTATTTGGATTGACCATTTAATAAGTTTTATGTTTTTCGTCCCATTTTTTATATATTATTTTGAAAACTATAAAGAAAAAGATTTCAAAAGAAATGATTATATAATTGCTGGTTTTTTGGGATCATTACTTATATGTACATTCTATTTATACTTCATTTTAGTCCCGATTTATCTTGTAGTTAGTTTAATTCAAGATAAAATAAAAAATAATATAGCTAACTTTAGGTTAAAATTAAAGAGAATTTTTAGGATATTATTATATATACTTATTTTTAGCTCATGGTTCTGGGTTCCATTGTTTTTAAACATTTTATTAATAGGTTTTGAAAGTCATCAAAATCTTTTTTTTCCTAAATACGCTCTTGATATGCCTTTTGATGTTTATTTTGAATTGAATTTATTAAGTATTTTATTAATTTTAGGAGTAATTTTTATTTTATTGAAATTTAAATCATCTAATATTCTAAATATATTGGGAAATTTGGTTTTATCTGTCTATATTCTTTACTTAATTGGTTATATTGGACTATTAATCAAATATCCAATAGTTCATTATAGAGTATTAATCGTGTCTCACTACGTTTTAGTTATTGCTTTTGTTTT
>JBHLLE010000243.1:0-6102 GCA_048885945.1 Candidatus Hermodarchaeota archaeon
CAATTTCTCTGCATATTCTTAGATATTTTTCTTCTTTTGTCATATGATAATAATCTAGTAGAGTGGAAATAATATATCCTGAGGTTTCAGGATAAGATGAACCCCATCCAAACAGTAAAGAATAACTGGAGGATACTCCACCATCTTTAGTCATTTTTTGAGCATTAACTAACCAATCAATTGCTTTTTTTAGATGATAATGAGTAGAATAAGTATTCTTTTTAGATTTAAAAATATCTTGAAATAATAGCTTTGGTATTAAATAACAGCGCTTTAAAACGCCATATAATATATTTTTATGTAATTCCACCATTTTTTATTTTTCCTAGCTGAATTCTTGATTATTAAAAGAATTTAAATTCAAAAAGTATTTGATTTTTTCAAATAATAGGAAATTTAATTTTGAATAAATAAATCCAATTTTTTAAATAAAATTCATAATGTAAAATGTAATTAAACAGATATAATTAATATTAACAAATAGTTTATCTCTATAGCCGTATTTATTTAACCATAAAGATAGGTCTTATATAAGCTGAAAATATAAACAATTCAATAACATATCAAAAAAATGTGTGGTATCTGTGGTTTTAATTTCGAAAATAAACAATTACTAAAACAGATGTGTAATTTAATTCATCACAGGGGTCCTGATGACGAAGGTTATTATGTAGATTCTAATATTTCAATGGGAATGAGAAGATTATCCATTATAGATTTAAGCACAGGTAATCAACCCCAACATAATGAAAATAATGATATGTGGATTATATTTAATGGAGAAATTTATAATTTCGTGGAATTAAAAGATATTTTAGAAAAAAAAGGTCATAATTTTTATACCAAATCAGATACTGAAGTAATCCTACATGCTTATGAAGAGTGGGGTGAAGTTTGCGTAAAAAAATTAAGAGGTCAATTTTCATTTTGTATATATGATTCAAATAACCATAGACTGTTTTTAGCACGAGATCATATAGGATTAAAACCATTATATTATTATTTTGATGAAGAGAGATTTATTTTTGGATCAGAAATTAAAACTATATTATTACACGGAATAAAAAGAGAAATTAATCTTAGGGCATTAGATTATTACCTTTCTCTAAGATTTGTTCCTTTTGATCTTACCTTATTTAAAGGTATCTTCAAATTACCTCCATCAAGTTATATGCTATATAACTTGAAAACTAAACAGATTAACATCAAAAAATATTGGGATATTACAATTAATCAAGTTAATGATAAAAATGTTGATTTGCTTGCGAAGGAATTGAAGTCACTAATTGAAGATAGTGTTAAAATAAGATTAATAAGCGATGTGCCTTTAGGAGCTTTTTTATCAGGAGGTTTGGATTCCTCTGCTGTAGTGGCTATCATGTCAAAGTTCATGAATAATCCCGTAAAAACCTTCTCAGTGGGATTTGAAGAAGGAGCTCCAATAAACGAAGCCAAGTATTCTCAGTTAGTATCAGATTATTATAATACAGACCATACTGAGCTACTTGTAAAATTTCCGAGTTATGAATTATTACCAGAATTAATATGGTATCTTGACGATCTAATTGCTGATGCTGCTACTATTCCTGTTTATATAATGGCTAAGCATGCGAAGGAAAGAATGACTGTCGCACTTACAGGCGACGGAGCAGATGAGGTATTTGCAGGATACTCCTCAGAATACAACCAACAGAGATTTGAATTTTTTAAGTATATACCAAATAACCTCCTTGGCTCTACCATGAGATTTTACGATTATCTCCCATTTCATAAAATGCAACTCTTAATTTCTTATATAATTTCCTCTAAAAATGAATTTGATCGTTATGCTAGATTTATTTTAAAAGTCCCTGACGAAGAGAAAAGAACTATGATATCGTATAAATCCACAAATATAAAAGATTTGATAAAAACTAAATTACCAAATAATATAGACATAATAAATAAATTTACGCTTTGGGATTTAAAATATCAATTACCAAATCAATATAATATGAAAGTTGATAAAATGACAATGGCCGCTTCATTGGAAGCGAGAGTTCCATTGTTAGATCGAAAAATAATTAAATGGTCTACATCAATTCCATCAGAACTAAAATATAATGGAAAAATAGATAAATATATATTTAGATTAGCCATGAAAGATATTTTGCCTCCTGTAATAATAAAAAGAAGAAAAACAGGTTTTGGTACACCGGTAAGTCTTTGGTTAAGACAGGGTTTAAGAGAAGTCTCTGATTCCATCTTAGAAAGGTTAGAAAAAAGAACCTTTATGAAATCTAAATACGTTAAAACTATTAAAAAAAACCGTGCAAATAAATTATATATGGATAGAGCATGGAATTTAATCATGTTTGAATTGTGGTACGAAACTTTTATGGAAAGAAAAGAGTTAACACCTATTAAAATCTGAATAAAATCTCTTTTTAAAATAAAATCATTATCCAATACATATTCTTTAATTAAATTTGAAAAACAATATTAAATTTTATTGAATGTAAATTTCTCTTTTATAATCTTCAAAAGAAATCTTAAAATCAGATAATCAATTAAATAATTTAAAAAAACCGATGGAATAAAAAAAATATGAAAATTTTGATAATTAATTTGCCAAGATATGGGATTTTCTCAGTAACTAGAGAAGGGCGATGTGAGTTAATTTTGAATCATCGTGTGGATACTCCAGCAACTTTATTGACTATAGCATCCTTATTAAGGAATATTAATTATCAAATCGATTTTATAGATGCAAATGGATTAAATTTAAGCTATAAAACTATTGTAAAACAACTAAAAAGCAATAAATATGATTGTACGATCTTTACTTTTGCTTCTCAAATCATAGATCATGAATTAAAGATATGTAAAATTTTCAAAAGAATTTCTCCATCATGTTTAACAATAGGATTCTCTTGGTACGCCAAAAATTATGGTCGGGAAATTTTAACAGAATACAAAAATATTGATGTTTTGATAATAGAAGATCCTTTTTCAGTAATTGAAAAATTAATTGAATGTTTAAATAATAAAGGAGATTTGGCTAATGTAGGGGGGATCGCCTATAGAGATAATGATAATCAAATAAAAGTTAATCCTAAAATAGATATAATAAAAAATTTTGACGAATTACCATTACCGGCATATGATTTATTAACAACCTTTGAGCCATATTATATATATTCTCCTAATTTAAAACCATATGCTTTAATTTACGCAGGAAAAGGTTGCCCATATGGTTGCCGATATTGTAATGTTGCAAGAACAAAATACAATAGTAAATCCGCACAAAATATAATAAATGAGTTGAAATTACTTAAGAAATTAGGAAATATTAAATATGTTTGGTTTTTTGACGAAATTTTTACCCTTAATAGAAAAAAAGTTATTGAGGTATGCAATAGAATTATAAAGGAAAAGTTAAGGATTAAATGGTTATGTGATTCAAGAGTAGATCTAGTGGATAAAGACCTCTTAAATCTTATGAAAAAAGCGGGATGTATCGGAATATCATATGGGGTTGAATCTGGTAGTCAAAAAATACTAGATGCTATGAATAAGGGGATTACCGTGGAAACTGCGGAAAAAGCATTAAAATGGACTAGAGAGGCTAAAATTCCAATTCAATTAAACCTTTTATTGGGGTATATCGGAGAAAATAAAAGAACTCTTAAAGAAAACGAGATTTATATTAGAAAAACTCTTCCATTCATGCTTCAAATAACTACTATTCATGCCATGGAGGGTACAGAATTTATGAACATTGCAATTAAAAATAAATGGATTGAGGATACTTCTGATTGGAAATTAAATCTAACTAAAACCTATAAAAATCTTATTAATTACGAGCCTTACAATCTTAATTTAAGGAAATATATGAAAAAATTTCGTAAAATTCTTTATTCTAATCCAAAGTGGTGGATTTATAACTTCAAAACATTAATTACTAATTCGGTTTTAATTTTACCAATTATTAGTACTTTTACAAAAAGATTTCAATCAATTAATATACTTTAAAATCAAAAGGAATTCAATAAAATTATGGATTTATTCATAAAGAAAAGATCTTTTTTTTGTTACTAATAAAATCCTCATTTGCTTTTTGATAATCATCATCACGTCCAATATCTAACCAATAGGAATCAAAAGGGTAAGCTTTTACTCTTAAATTACTTTTAATACCATTAATCATTAATTCATCAAAACCATAAGGTTCATTTTTAGGTAGATCTTTAATAACTCTTCTGTTTAACGCATAAATTCCCATGCTTACGTCAAAATGATATTCTGGTTTTTCTATAAATTCTATAATCTCTTGATCTGAGTTATATTTTAAAACTCCAAAATTAATTTTTGAATCTCTTTTATAAGTTGCCACTGAGATGTCATTCTCATTTTCAATATGCCATAGAAAGAAATCTTTATAATTTAAATCAGTTAAAATATCACCATTCATAACTAAAAAATTATCGGGTAGATCTTCTATGAGCGTTAATGGCCCTATTGTATTTAACATCTTTTTTTCAAGAGAATAATTAATATTTAAATCCCAATCACTTCCATCTCCAAAAAATGCTTGTATTATTTTTGCCATATAATTTACTGCTATAGTAATATTATTAAAACCATTTTTTTTCAATTGTTTTAGAATTATTTCTAAGATTGGCATTTCTTCCCCTATTGGCATTAATGGTTTTGGCAATGAATATGTATATGGTCTTAATCTAGTCCCTTTACCACCAGCGAGTATAACTGCTCTCATTTTTTCACTTTTTTATATTTTTTCTATAATTTTCCAATTATTAATTCTCTTAAAAATGTTTATAATTAAGTCAATGATTAAAATAGCAATTTTATTTATTTCTTTTTTGAACCATATTTTTTTTTATTTTTATTATTGATTCTTCTAAAGTAATCTTTGGAGCCCATTCCAACTTACTTAATTTTGAAATATCAGCAATAATTTTTGGAACATCATATTTACTAGTGAAGTTTTTATTTATCTCAACTTCAGTAGTAGCTATTCCGAATAATTTTAAAAACATATCAAACAAATTTTGCATTTTAATAGAAATTCCTGAACCAATATTATAAATTTCTCCTGGAGATCCATAATTCATTATTTTATCGTATGCTCTTATTAGATCTTCTATATCCAAATAATCTCTTTCGTTATTTAGATTCCCAACTACTATTTTATCTTTATTTTTAATATTGTTTTTTATACCTTCTAATAATCTTCCTATAAATAAATTGGTGGAAATTCCATAACCAATAATATTGAAAGGTCTTGCTATATATACTTGAACATCATTCCTTAAAAAATATGTTATAGCTAAATAAGTCTGATAAATTTTTGTCAATCCATATGAACTAATTGGATTTAATGGATGATTTTCTTTTATAGGCATATTTATATCTTTAAGAAATCCATATTCTGCAGCAGAACCATTAATTAATATTTTACAATTATAATTTTCGTTTAACACTATAGAATCAAAAATATTTTTCGTTACGATTACATTATTTAGATAGTCTTTTTCAAAAATGTTTGAAAAACTTCCAGAAAAATTATAGATCTCATCCGGTTTAACTTCTTGAATAATTTTATTTAATTTCTCGAAAACTGTAGCATCACATTGAAAGTGGTTTTTATTTTTAACGCTTATTATATCAACAGTAAAAATATCTTCAACTACATTTTCTTGAGCGAGATGATAATCTATAAAAGCTTTACCAATAAAACCATACGCCGAGGGATTCATTCCACTGACTGCACTACTGTATCTCCGTTCCAGAACAAGCCTTAATTCTGCTAACCTTCCTAGTACTATTGATACAGTCATATCCGTGACCAATTTCGTCAAGTTTAGCAAATCAAATAACGCATCAAGCTCTGAAATCCCTGATTCGTGGTGGCGACAATGTGGTTCACGATATGTAAAAAAGGAAGTAGAAATTCTGAAGCCTGATGTTATCATAACATTTGGTAAGATAAAAAATTACGAGATTTGTATTCCCAAAGTCAGGCAATAATTTTTCCGCAAGAAAACCGTCGACCTATCATCAATCCACGCGTGCGGTCGTGCATGACGACTATGTAGA
>JBHLLE010000244.1:0-6070 GCA_048885945.1 Candidatus Hermodarchaeota archaeon
CAAAAGAGTGCTGTTCCTAATAAAAATTTCTGGACTGAAAAAAGAGTCTTAATAACAGGAATTAGTGGTTTTGCTGGAAGTCATCTAGCAGAACAATTATTAGATTTAGGATGTGAAGTACATGGTACAATTAGAAGGCATGCGGTCCCTATGCATGAAAACATCGAACATTTAAGAGGGCATATATATTTACACGAAGCAGATATAACCAGTGCAGAAAGAATCTATGAAGTTTTTGATAAAATACGCCCAAATGCAGTTTTTCACCTCGCAGCGGAGTCTTTTGTTCCAACATCTTTTAGGGAACCCGCAAGAGTATCTACAAACAATATAAAAGGAACTATTAAAATCTTTGAGGCAGCTAGAAGATTTGGAGATGAATTAGAAAGTATTCAAGTTGCCTGTAGTAGTGAGCAATATGGGCTTGTAGATCCAGCGGAAGTACCTGTAACAGAGGATTTAAAAAAGAATCCTTTTCGTCCAAGGAGTGTTTACGGAATTACTAAAGTAGCAACTGAACAAATTGCTTGGTTATACAATAACTCCTACGGTGTTCCTTCAATAATTACCAGAGGTTTTAATCATGAAGGTCCAAGAAGAGGGATACAATTTGTAACCAGTGTAGTTCATAGACAAATTGTTGAAATCTTAAATGAAAAACGGGATAAAATAATTATAGGTAATCCTAATTCGATTAGAGATTTTACCCATGTCAAAGATACGGTTAATGCCTATATTTTAGTTAGCGAAAAAAAGAATTATGGTGAACCATATAATGTATGTACTGGCAAGGGTATAACAGTTGCTGATTATATAAAACTAGCTCAAAGAATTTTTAAAACTGATAAGGAAGTGTTTGTCGATCCTTCAAGATTACGTCCTAGCGAAGTCCCATTATTAATTGGAAGAAATGAAAAAATAATTAGAGATACTGGATGGCATCCAACAAGATCAATATTAGATATTATAAAAGAAGGAGTAAAATATTTCCAAGAGCATCCTGAGCAATTGGGTATTGAAGCACATTAAAAAAAGTAAATGGTAAAAAAATTATAAATTTAAAACTTCTTTTTGAATCTGAATTAATTCTAAAATACCTTTCTCTGCTAATTTCAAGATATCATCTAATTCATTCTTACTAAATGGTGCACCTTCAGCAGTTCCTTGAATTTCAATAAATTCTAATTCTTCATTCATAACAAGGTTAAAATCTACATCTACCTGAGAATCTTCGTTATAGTCAAGATCTAGCAAGATTTCTCCATTCTTCACGCCTACAGAAATTGCCGCAGTTACTTTATAGTCTGGAAAATCATAAATTAAACGTTCATCGTAAAGGTAGCTAATTGCATCAAAAACCGCTATAAATGAACCTGTAATAGATGCACAACGAGTTCCTCCATCAGCTTGAATAACATCACAATCAACTCTTATAGTTTTCTCCCCGATTTTCTCATATCTATAGGCAGCCCGAATACTACGTCCTATTAAACGTTGGATTTCATATGATCTTCCGCGTGTCTTATCTCGGCTATTTCTTACTTGCGTTGCTCGTGGAAGCATACTATATTCTGCGGTAATCCAACCAGTACCAGTATCTTCAAGAAATCTAGGGACATAATCAAGTACTGAAGCAGTCACTATAATCTTAGTGTTACCTTGGGTAATCAAAACTGAGCCTTCGGGATATTTAAGAAAATTTCTTTTAATAGTGGTATTTCTTATTTCATCAAGTTTTCTTCCATCAATTCTAATGGTCATTCGTACAAACTCAAATTGTTACTTATTTATAATAATAAATTATACACATATTCGAAAAAGTAAAAAACTTATCAAACTTAGAAAAAATAATAATATAAAAACTTATTTAAATGGATAAGTTCCTAAGATTTTAAACCATATGACGTGATCTTTTAATTTATTAAGTACTTTTTTTATCTTTTGAGTGTCTTTATCTCCTTCAAAATCCATCAAAAAAATATATTCCCATCTTCCTTTTCTTCTTGGACGGGATTCTATTTTGGTAAGATTAATATCACTATCCGCAAAGATTTTTAATACGCCATATAAGGCACCAGGCACGTGTTTAGTCACATAAACTAACGATGTTTTTAATCTTTCTTCCTTTAGATTATTTTCTTGTTTTGAAATGATTAAAAATCTCGTGAAATTAGAAGTATTATCTTCTATATTTGAGCTAAGGATTTTAGCATCGTAAATTTTACTAGAAAACTCAGTTCCAATTGCAGCGTTATTATCTTTATTTAACTCCTTGACTTTTTTTACTGCTTCTGCTGTAGAATTTATGTTAACCAGAGTTGATTTGGGAAGATTCGTTTTTATCCAGGTTCGGGTTTGTGCAAAAGCTTGAGGATGGGAATATATAGTATCAATCTTTGATAAATCCGAAGAGGGTAATGAAATTAGATTATGTATTATCCTAAGTTCAATTTCTCCATAGATGTTTAAGTCTCTTTCTATTAATAAATCCAATGTATCTCTAACAGTTCCTTGTAAGCTATTTTCTATTGGAATGACACCAAATTCTATAATTTCTTTTTCAATAGAATCGAAAATCTCTAAAATACTTTTACATGGAACGAACTCTGTTCCAGTTTTTGGAAAGTATTCTAAAGCAGCTTGATGGGTGAAGGTTCCCATAGGACCTAAATATCCAACCTTAATTATACCTCCTTGCATTACTTTACAAGCGCCTATAATTTCTTTCCAAATTGCTTCAATATCTTCTGGTTTTAAGAGATTGCTTCCTGTTTCTAAGCGTTTGATAATATCTTTTTCCCTTTTTGGTTGATATATGTCTAAATGTAAATTTTTTTTTATTTCCCCTATTTTTATTACTATATTTGCTCTCTCATTTATAAGATCAATGATATTATCATCAATCTTGTCAATCTCGTTCCTTAGTAATTCTAATTCTTTTTTTTTCTGTTCTTCTTCGTTCATTCTATAAAACTCAAAAATATATAATAACAATTGAAAATAAAAACGATTAAATAAATTTTTGGAGATTCAATTCTAAAGCGGAAACAGGAAACTCTAGTTTAAAATTAATAAGTATTTCAGGATTTATTTCCCCTATTTCTCCTACTTTATCTCCATCAAAATAGATATCACCATATCGACCATCAATATAAGTTACATTTTTTCCCAGTTTTATGATGAGTTTCTCAGTTAAACCAAGTGAAGTAGCTATAAAATCAAATGTTGATCTGATTTCTGTAAAGTCTGCATTTTCATGATAGGAAACCGCAGATAAATGTAATTCTCTGATTGCTCCCGTTTCTTCTTTATTGTCTAATAAGATTACATCCCCTACTTCGAAGATTTTTATTGGTTTTTCTTCAGATCTATTAAAAAGGAGAGTTTCCATTAATTTAGGTAATATCGATGTTCTTGTGGTATCATATTCTTTAGAAACTGGATTAGCAATTTGTATAATTTCATTCTCTTTTTGGTTATTTTTCATGTAATCATAATGTCTTTCAGAATTGGTAAGAATAAAATTAAGTACTTCCAAATATCCACCCCCAATCATAATTGTTCTGACTTTATTGGCAAATGATTGAATTGGATGATATTCTCCTATACATCCTTCTTTTATAGTTAGCGGTAGATTAAAATAACCATAACCGATAGCACATTCTTCAGTAAAATCTACTGGATGAATTATATCACCTCTAAAAGCAGGAACCCATATATCTAATGTATCTTTCTTTTTGGATTTTTTAGCGTCCAATCTCACTTTTTTAAAGCATTTGATCATTTCATTTGCTGAGAGTTTTAATCCGATATAATCGTTCACATAGTTAATATTAGCTTCCCACTTTACAGGATCTAGATTTGGCGTTATTATTTGTCCCATTTCACCTGTATAATTCACTCTCACATATTCAATTTTCGCACCCGTGTCAGCTAGCATAGTTGATAATATGTTTAATGCTAAGTTTACCGCCTTTAGGTCTGTACCAGTTAAATCTAAAAATAGATTTTTTGTGTTATCGGTTACTGTTGTAAGAACACCATTAATAACTGGTGGAAAAGAAATAACATCATCATTGCTATCTAATAACAGGGGATATACTTTTTTTCCTTCTAAGATGTGAGCGTATTCTATCCCTTTTTCGTGATATAATAGTATTTCTTCAAGATTCATAGGATCTCCATCACCATGTAAAGGAACGAAACTAATTTCATCTGGTTTTACAGCTACATATCTATATGGCGGCACAATTTTATCAAGATCATGTACTCCAATTGCAACCTTCTTTCTATCTCTTCCAACAGCCCAGTGTAATTGTTCTTGGATATTCATTAATGTGGCAACTTCGTCTTCGTCTAAGTCAATGTCCCTAATAACTCCACAAACGATATACGGTCTAACTTCATTAACACTTGGATCAACATTCATTTCTATTTCGCCAGGTACTATTTCATAATTAGGAACACCCAATTCTATTTCATAGTATCCCTTGAGTGCTCTAGCAATTCCCTCTGGACTTGAGAAATCAGGTCTATTTGGATTATATTCCACTTTAATTTTTTGCTCTTCCTCGTTTACATCTTCCAGATCTAGACTTATCCACTGAAGGTCATATTCCAGATCCTTTATATCTAACTTTTTTCCAACTAAACGTTCAAGTCTTTCAATTTTTAATTCTAAAGTTGGCATTCCATAAACACCTTGTTTTTAATATGATTCTTGCCTCAACCATTTGATAGGATTAATATATAAATCTCTTATGTCACTACGACCAAAATAGAGCATTGCTAGTCTTTCAAGGCCTAAACCCCATGCGAGGACTCTAACTGGGTTTTTAATACCCCAAGGATAAGTTACTTCAGGTCTAAATACTCCAGATCCCCCCATTTCTAACCATTCTCCTAATTTATCGTAATAAACAGCAATTTCCATACTTGGTTCTGTGTAAGGAAAAAATCCCGGTCTAGTGATTATTTTTTCAAAACCCATTTTTCTATAAAACTCTTTCAATATTCCAATTAAATCGCATAGCGTAACATACTCTCCAATAACAATCCCCTCAATTTGCGTAAATTCTGCTAAATGAGATTTATCTACTTTTTCATTTCTAAACACACGATCAATAGAAAATACTTTAATCGGTGGGATATCGTTATTTCTATAAAATTCAGCAAGTCTTCTAATCGTAGTTGCTGTAGTATGTGTTCTTAATAAGGTTTTTTTTGCTATACTTTCTTCCCATTTATAACCCCATCCTAAGGAACCTGAATCTCCACCATTTTCATGGGTTTCTTTTACAGCTGCTACTCGATTTTTCTCGGGTAATTTTGCAGTTTTAGGATTATTAAGATAAAAAGTATCGTGCATTTCACGAGCAGGATGATCTTGAGGTTGAAATAGCGCATCAAAATTAAAAAAAGCGCTTTCTACTATAGGACCACGAATTTCTGTAAAACCTAGCGATATAAATATTTCTCTAATTTCATTAATTAACCTAATCATTGGATGAATCTTTCCCGCTTTTAATAAAGGTCCCGGTTTAGAGACATCGAAAGGTTTTAAATCAAATTTCTTCCATGTTCCTGTACTAATCATTTCTGGCGTAATCTTACTTACTTGCTTTAATTCGTTAATTTTAGAGAGGTTTATTTTTTTACCTTTATCCGTTAAAAATACGATTCTTTTAGTCCCTTTGATTTTATTTACTAACTTTCTTTTATTTAATATGTCAAAATGACGCAATTTTTCTTTATTTAAATCAGCATAATTAAGAATATTGTTCTTTCCGAACTCTTTCATGAATTTTTCTATATCCGTTTCTGGAAATTTTTCCTCTAATAGAAATATTTTATTTTCTCCAGCTGCTTTACTCTGTGCTATCCATCTGTTTTTTTTCATATTAGAAATTCCAATATAAAAGATATTTTTTTTTAACTTTGAGATTTTCAAAAGTTCGTCTAAATCAATTTCTTTTATCTTTTCCTTTATCAAATAATTAATTAATTGACGTTCGGGGAGACCTTTTTCTAAATATAATAAACCCTCTTCATTAAGCGAAATCTCAAAAAC
>JBHLLE010000245.1:0-6057 GCA_048885945.1 Candidatus Hermodarchaeota archaeon
GTCACTAAAATTTTGAGGATACTATGCCTAAAGATATGTACAGAGGGAGATTAGACCGCCCTTTAGACGAAAAAGTTGTAAGCTTTTTGTCTTCGTTAGAAGACGATTTATGGATCGTAGAAGAAGACATTATTGGAACTGAAGTACACGACATAATGTTGTACGAACAAGGAATTCTCAACGAAAATGAAATAAGAGAGATTTTAACCGCGTTAGAGGACGTAAGACAACGGTTTTTAAGCGGTAAATTAGAATTGGACTCTAGTTTTGAAGACATTCATCCGTTTGTCGAAAAATCGGTCATTGACGCCATTGGGATGGAAATTGGGGGGAAAATTCACACGGGTAGATCGCGAAACGATCAAGTTTCGGTGGACATACGATTAAAAATGAGAGCAGAACTAAACAAATTGACCGATAAATTACTCGATTTAATCGATACACTTCTCGCTCTCTCGCAAAAAACTACCAAAGTTTTCGTCCCTCTCTACACACATTTTCAAGCGGGGCAACTAGGGGTGTTTGCTCATTACGTTCACAACTATGTAGCCCAGATTTTAAGGTCGTTAGAACGAATAGAAGAGGTATACAACAGAGTAAATTTTAATCCCTTAGGCGCTTGCGCTATTGGCGGAACGAGCGTGAATATTAATCGAGAAAGGACAACCGAACTTCTAGGTTTTAATGGGATCGTTATAAATTCAATTGACGCCGTTAGTTCAAGAGATTACGTTTACGAAACCTTAAGCTGCCTCTCTTTAATATCAATCCAATTTTCTCGAATCGCCGAAGATTTGTTGGTGTGGTCAACTAAGGAATTCCAATTCGTTGAGTTGGACGATCGGTATTGCTCCGTTTCGAGCGTAATGCCCCAAAAGAAAAACGCAGATACCCTCGAGTTGATTAGAAGTAAATCTTCTAAAATTGTATCCGAATTATTTTCCGCGTCAATTACGATAAAAGCAATACCTACCGGGTATTTTAAAGATTTTCAGGAGCTAAAACCGTTAGTTAGAGATTCGTTTGCTAGCTTGTTCTCAATTACTGAAATCCTTGACGGAATCTTTAGAACCCTCAAGATAAACGAAAAAGAGATGATTAAAAACGTTGACAATAGCTACTTACTAGCTTTAGACCTTGCGGAATATTTAGTGGCTAACTACGAAATTCCCTTTAGGGTTTCCCACGAAATCGTAGGTACATTAGTAAAGGAGTCTTCGAGTCCCCAAGACCTGTTTAACAAAGAAAAAATCGAACGGTTAATAGAAAAAATCTACGAGAAGAAGATTTCCTTGTCTAAAGATTTTCCGAACTCGATAAAAAACCTGGATTTATGCTTACAAAACAGAGTTAGTTTAGGTTCTCCTTCGTTTTCTCAGATTAATAACACAACAAAAACATTAGAGCAAAAAAGAGAGATTTTAACGAAGAAATTTCGTAAAAGAGTCGAACATATTGACAAGATAAATCGAGATAGGGAAAACTTAATTAAAAAGCTTTTAACCTAACGTACTTCATTGTGGTAACTAGCAAAAAAAAAGCAAATTCCTGATTAATTAACTACCTTTCACAATTTTCGTAAACTTTTTTAATTTTATGACTTAGAGATCTATATAAATAAATCGTATTATTTTAAAAAACACAAAGTGAAAATAAGATGTCACATTTATCGGGGGTCCCTATAGTTATTCTAAAAGAGGGGACTGAAAGAAAAACAGGAAAAGATGCCCAAAAAAACAACATTGCTGCCGCAAAAGCCGTTACCGAAGCGGTTAGAACGACGTTAGGTCCAAAAGGAATGGATAAAATGCTCGTTGATTCGTTAGGAGACGTCACCATTACGAACGATGGAGCCACTATTTTAGACACCATTGACGTGGAACATCCTGCCGCAAAAATGATAATTGAAGTTGCTAAAACCCAAGACGATAAAGTGGGGGACGGTACTACGACAAGCGTTATTATAGCAGGGGAACTACTTAACCTCGCCGAAGAATTAATGGAACAACAAGTCCATCCTACCATCATCTTTCGCGGTTACCGCAAAGCTCTCGTAAAAAGCAAAGAGATCCTCAAAGACTTAGGAACTAAAATCGACATTAACGATAGAGGAACTCTAATTAAGGTAGCTGAAACTTCGATGAACAGTAAATTGATTGCCGGAGCAAAATCCCATTTTGCGAACATCGCAGTTAACGCCGTTTCTCAAATTAAGGAAACGCGGGGAGACGCGATGTTAATCGATTTAGATCAGATTCAAATCATTAAAAAAGAAGGCAAAAGTCTTTTAGACACGTCTATTATCGACGGTATTATCGTGGATAAAGAAGTAGTTCACCCAATGATGCCCAAATCAGTTAAAGAAGCTAACATAGCTTTAATTAGCGCTGCCCTTGAAGTAGAAAAAACCGAATTTGACGCAGAAATAAGAGTTCAAACTCCTGACCAAATAAACAAATTTCTCGAAGAAGAATCGAACATGCTGAAAAAACGAGTCAACAAGTTAAAAGATATAGGTGCGAACGTCGTATTTTGTCAAAAAGGCGTGGACGATAAAGCGCAAAACTTTTTAGCCAAAGAAGGGATTCTTACCGTGAGAAGAGTCAAGCGTTCAGATATGGAAAAACTTGCCAGAGCTACTAACGCTAAAATTGTTAATAATATTTTTGAAATCTCTGCCACTGACCTTGGTAAAGCGGGAAAAGTTGAGGAAAAGAAAATTGGAGACGATAATATGATTTTTGTTTCAGAATGTGCAGATCCCAAAGCAGTCAGTATTTTAATTAGAGCAGGTATCGAGCACGTGGTCGACGAAGCAGAAAGAATGTTAAACGACGCCTTATGCGTGGTGAAAGCCGCTGTAGAAATTCCGTACATTTTACCTGGGGGTGGTGCATCAGAAATAGAGTTAGCAAAACGGTTAAGAGCTTACGCCAGATCCATTGGTGGTCGACAGCAATTAGCGATCGAGGTCTACGCCAACGCTTTAGAGATCATTCCTAAAACGCTAGTAGAGAACGCGGGATACAATCCCGTCGATTTAGTGGTTGAAATGAGAAGTAAACACGAAGCCGGCGACGGAAGCGTGTATGGCATAAACATCGACGAGGGAAAACCAGACGACATGGTAAAATTAGGCGTGCTTGAACCTTTATCCATACTCACTCAGGCAATTCAATCCGCAACCGAAGTTGCGTCCATGATTTTAAAGATAGACGACGTTATCGCTGCTTCAGGTCTCTCGAAAGGAGGTCCTGGGGGTATGGAAGATTAGACTTTTTTATTTTTTTTTCTATTTATTATTTTTATAATTTAACTGGATAAATTGATTTCCCCAAGAGAATTTTTCTAGCAATCGATTAGCGTTGTTTTCAAATCCCGTGATATACAGTGCAGCGGCTAAAGCTTCTACAGAACTTAATTTTTCCCACTTTCCAAAGTTAACTGGGTTTGCTGCAATTAAAGGAGGCAATTTTCGACCACTCTCGCTATTAAATTCTTTAAATTTAATAAGCTTTTTCCAAGAACAATCAATTACAATAAGTCCATATTTGAGAACGATTTGTCTGTCTTGAATTGAAATCTCTTTTAAAGAAAAAGGATTTAGAATTATTGCCTTGTTTAGTGGGTTCTTAATGACTTTAATTATCTGGATAAGGTTTAGTCTTTTTAATTTTAACGCGGTGCACTTTTTTGGGTCGCACTCGTTAAAATGAAGACAATACAATTTAGGGCGTTTTTGGTTGGTATTATTATTTTCCATTTTCTAAGAGAAAGATAAAAATTTTAGGATTAAGAACATTCGTAGGTATTATACCCCTATAATAATTACAATTACTCGTACTTTAGGCTAGTTATTACGTTTATAGCGTTTATGAAATTTTCCGTTATTGATTCTTTTCCTAAGATCTCTAAAAGGGAATATACAATATTTCTCGATTCGCCCATGACCGGGATTCCACCGTATTCTAAGGGAAACAATCCTACAAAAGATATATCCTCTATGTCTGACGATTTACTTGACGAGCTTGAGAAATTTAACTTACCCGAAGGGCACGTAATTAAACCGTAAAAATTTTCCGCGTTTTGACCTGAAATTGCAACATAACAGAGTAAATCTCCAATAGAACTCCCTTCCGATTCTTCTTTCATTTTTTGATAAGCAACATTAGCGTTTGCGGAAAAAGCCTCGATTGAAATGGGTAAATTTTGTCCGCTTATTTCTCTTGCGTCGATAGTTAAACCAGATGGAATTACCAAACTATATCGAATAAAAATAGGATTTTGCACGGAGTCTAAAACCACGCTAATGTAGGGTAATAAATTCGATTCGTCAACACTTTGAGGCGTATAGGATACGAAAGGTACTTCTGTGCCCATTCCAAAGAGATAGATCGCACTTCGCACGTTATTCGAGAACTCTTCGAACTCTTTTTCCGTCATAGTATCAGTTCCAAAAAATTCGCCAATTTTTTGCTTTAAATAATACATTGAACTAGCTAAGTTATCCGGATCTAAGGGCCATTCTTTACGATAATCGTGAACGATAGTTAAAAGAGTATCGTTTATTCTGAGCGTAATCAAACAGACTTTATCAAAATACGAGAAGGATATAATTTGATGTTTAATGTTAAGGTCTTCCCAGTTTTCTATACTGGCTGAAAAAGCGGCAGCAGCTAAACTCGTGATTTGATTAGGATCTATTTCGATATCACTTTTTCGCCCTATCTTAGCTATTGAAAGACCATCTAAATCGCACAATACCACTAGAACCGTCCCGGACGACGAACGCAAAATAGAGGTCAAATGTTTTATAAGCGACTCTCGGACACTCATGGTCTATTTTTTGATTTTCTTACTAATATACCTTATAATATTCAAGCTATTTAATTCTTAAATATTTATATTTTTTTTATATTTTCTCAATATTAAATAAATTATTATTATTTTAAAAAATAAAAAAAATTAAGCGCCCCCGGCTTTAGAAATCTCGTAGTGTTTTCCACAAGTATTTCCCGCCACAAGGAATCCTTGCGTTGTATGGATCGAACATGCGACCGCCCGGTTAACTTCCGGTCGTACTGGTAATCATATACGAAAGCCGGGTGCTATGGGCGGACTGAGCAATGGCACGCTCAGAGCTCTACCTAACTGAGCTACGGAGGCACGTTTAGATTTTTAGTTATAAAAAATATATTAAACATCGTATTTAGATTTTTTCTATACGAAGTGTTAAATTTTAAATGTTATGAAGTTTAAAGAAAAGCTTTTTAAAGCGATTAGGGGATAAATATCTTCCTCGCTATTGATGTAACACATAATACACAAACCTAACATAATATAAAGAAATAGAAAAAAGTAAGAAATTTTTATCACTCTGAACTACTGGCATAGTATATTAACCATTTTGCCATTGCTTCAAAAGATTCATTAACGTTAATATTCTCTTTAGAAGAACAAAATATGCATTGGTTACACTTTGCCTTTTCAGCATATTCATTAGCAGTGTTGAACTCTGTTTCGTGATTTGGCAAGTCCCACTTCATACCCATGAGGATAATTGGAATAAAACCCGCTTTGGATCGAATTATCTTTAACCATTCTGGAATCTGTCTGAATGTGTCATAATCCGTGATATCAAAACAAATAAACGCACCACTAGCGCCTTTACAATAATCCGGTAATAATTCTCGAAACCTACGCTCGCCTGCAAAATCCCACAATTGCATTTTTACAATCTCTCCTGTGTCAAGCTCTTCTGATTTTGTATGAAAACCCGCTCCTATTGTCATTTTATACCCTTCCTCGAACTTACCCGTAGTATACCTAGTAATCATAGCCGTTTTTCCGACTCCCCCCGCGCCCGCCACTATTACTTTAAATATCCATGAACTCTGCATTTTTAGAAAAAAATCCTTTAAACATGTTGTTAATAAGATCATAGACTTGTAATTTAAAATCTTTCTGAATTGCACCTTTAATCCTATTTTAAAAAAAACTTTTTTCATTAAAAACATTTAAAAGTGATATTTTTAACAAATAAAAATAATAATATTT
>JBHLLE010000246.1:0-6043 GCA_048885945.1 Candidatus Hermodarchaeota archaeon
TATTTTCTATTTCTTTTTGTGCTTTTAAAGAAACAAATAAAGGAGTTAATAAACATACTAACAATGGGGTAAATAAAATTGTTATTAAATTATTAGTTAATTCGTACAAAATTATCATTCCATAGTTCCTTGTTGCGGGATTATACCAAGAAATTAATGTAGCACTATTAACTGGTCGAACCGTAACTAAAATTAAGGTATAGATAAAATTAATTGTATTAATTATAAGAAATGAAATTGCGAATATTCCAAGAACTTTTAAATACGAATGATTACCAGCTCCTGAAATTAATCTTGCTTCACGTACAGGACGTTTGATATTTTCCATATTATAAGTATATACAAAAAAAATAAATAAAACACCAATAATTATACCTGGAATCCAAAAAATATTCCACCCTAAGGAAAATCCTAATCCAATTAATAATACTACTTTAAATAATGATTTATTAAACGAATTTTTAAATTCTTCTTTAAAATTGGGATTTTTATTCAAATAAGTTTTATAAAGAAAACTACTTACAGAACATAAGGCAATAACTGTTAAAACAGCCAATATTAATAAATCAAGAAAACCTATAAGCGTTTGAAACAAATAAGACTGAACTACTATATCATATTCTTGCTCTGACACACTATTGGGATTCTTTGCGTATTGATTAATCACATAATCTGCTCTTTCTCTTAAAATAAAACCATGCCATATGAGATCTGTTAAAATGAGAGCTCTTAAAACAATATAGCAGATATAAAAAAACATCATTGGAAGAATTATAACCAAATAAGTTTTAATAAATAATCTGAAACCATCTTTAAGTATCTCAACAAAAGATTTCTCAGCTAATTGTTGTTTTTGACCTTGACTCATAGGTTTTAAATATTATTTTAATTATTATATCTTCTAAATAAGTAATTATTTTTTATCCGTAATATTTAAAAAGTAAATATTTTAAAATTATCACTTGTTTAGAAATAATGAAGACATGTTTGTTCAGAGAGACCCGTCAAGAAAGGCTCCGGGAATATTTTCTTATATTGAGCTTTTATCAGATAAATTTTTAGCCTATACAGTCTTTTTTATCGTGCCTTTTGTAATAGGCGTATTATCAATGGTTCTACATGCTTTTTACACGAATTGTATAGACATATTTGCTTGTTTTAATAGAAATCTTAACTATTTTTTACAAATTTATTTTATTTTTTTCGCCACAAGCATAGTTGGATCGATTTTCACTTTGTTCTTTTCGAAAAGAGCACCCGTTTTAGCTGCTCCACCGAAAGGATGGGCTATTCAAATGAATACTACCTTCACAACAATCATAGGGGGAAGCTTTCTTGTAGGACAAGTTCTAGCTGTTTTTTTAAAGAATTTTACGTTCCAAGAAGTTTTTCTCATGCTAGGGATAATAATTGCGTATATTGTAGCATTTGTTCTTTATTTCTCTTTTACTACAGTAGGGAGATACGCTCATTTTTTACTTTCTTTAATTCAACCTATATCGATAATAATACTATATAGTCTGTATTCTGCTCAATTATCGTTAATTTTTTTTATAAGAGCTATAATTTTTTTTTCCAGTTGCGCCTTAATATTTACTATTCCTTACGCAAAAGGATTATTTAATGTGAGTAAGATACATAGAGAAGCAACAGGTTTAGGGGGTTATCCGTTTATCCGAGCTTTTGTATTATCTATGATGACTAGTGGAAATGACGATAAAATTGAAAAAATCTTTGATACGGTAGGTGTAAACTCATCTATCAAAATTCAGTATTTAGCAATTAGAAATGTTGCTGATAAAAAGATAAAAGGATTATTTATTGTACCACACATTCATTTTGGACCTTTTAAAACATGCGGTTCCTCAGATTTACCTGAGCAACTATATAAGATCTTTAGAGAGAAAGTTCCTGGAATTACAGTCTATCATACTACCACTGATCATACTTATAATCTTACAACTCAAAAAGAAGAAGATAAGATTATTTCAAGAATACAAAAAGATGTTTCAAGAATTAATAAAAATTCAGAACATTTATGGAATAGAGAAGTAAAGGATTATTCAAGAAAAATATCCAATAATTCCAAAATAATAGGAATGGAAGTAAATAATGTACCATTTGTGTTTTTAACAAGACATCCTTTACCATCTGACGATATTCAAGCAGAGATTGGACATAAAATAAGGGAAATTGCACTTTGGAATAAATATCAAGAAATAGTCATTGTTGATGCTCATAATTCTATAATTGGAGATGAAGTTTTAGTCGAAATAAATTCTATTGAAGGTAGTGAGTTAGTTAATGTTGCAGAAAAGTTTCTGATGAGCAAGACTAGAGATAAAAGCGAGAATGTACAATTATTGTACGGTGTAGCATTTGATCCCATAACAGAATTTTCTGAAACTCAAGGTATTGGTTATGGAGGTATTGTCGTTCACCTTTTTAAAAATTCAATTACCAACCAAAAAACTGCTTTAATTCACTTCGATGCAAATAATGCATTTGTAGATATTCGTTCTTATATATTAAATATGCTACAAAATAGAGGAATTGAACGAGGGGAGATAACTACTTCAGATTCTCACACTGTGGCTAGACAATTAACAAGCAGGGGTTATTCCCCTCTAGGGGATAAAATTAAATTAGAATTTATAATTAAAAAATTAGAAATATTAATTCAGAAGGCAGAAGTTAATCTAGAACCAGTAGAATTTTATTATGCAGATTCCCTCATAGAAAACATTAAAATATGGGGTAATCCAAAGTACTTTGAAACAATAATGGAAACATTACAAGAATGTATAAGAGTTTCTCAAAGATTATTATCGCTCAGCTTGCTCGTGCCAACCTTTTTCTCTTTAGTTCTTTTATTATTCTACTATAATATTTCTATTGCGGGAATAATTTAAAAAAAAAATTACTCCCTTTTAATTCTTTTAAACGAATAGATTAAAGTATAATATGCAGATATCATCTGGATTAATATTACTTTTTTTCACCCTTTATCGTAATAGAATTAATTTTTATTAATTAAAAATGGTAAGTTCAAATATTGATAAATTAGCTAAAATCTCTTTTATAGGATTCCCCGCAGTTGGAAAAACTACTATGCTAAAGCTTCTTTCTAAAGATAATCTCGATAAAATGTATTTCCCAACTCAAGGATTCGATTTAAAAACGGTTAAGTTAGGTAAATATCACATTAAAGTATGGGATCATGGAGGTCAGACGTCTTACCTTTCAAATTTAGGAGATTATTTAGCTGGTTCAGATATAGTTTTTGTAGTTACCGACTCAACTCCTCGAAATGTTTTAAATTCAAAGAAATTAATCGAAATAACAAATAAACTATTAGATGACGATTGTCCCATTTTAGCAATTGCGAATAAACAAGATTTATGTAAAAATGAAGAGGGAAGAATGAGTCAAAAACTTGTAGAAGATTTACTTCAGATAAAAACATATGGTCTTACAGCAATTAATTCGTCCGAAAGAATGAAGTTAATGAAAATTATTGAGAATGAATTAAATCAAATTTTAAAAAGAAAGGAGGTAGAAAGAAATTGAATTTTAACGAAAATGAAATGTTTGGAGCAGCTTTAATTGGATTCGATATGATTGATGGACCATTTCTAAAATGGAAAAAGGAGAACGAAAATAGTTTGATAGATATTGACGATTTTGCCATTAATTTTTATTTAGCGTTTAGAGGAGGTAATGCTGGCAAAAAACCTCGTGCTATTTTATACGATAAATTCTATATTGTGGCTTTTCCAAGAGATCTAGAACTATGTTGCCTTTTTCTAAAACCACAAGGAATTGAGTCAAATATTAAACAATTAAAAAAAGTAGCATCAAGGATCGTTTCCGATATGGAAGAAAATGAAGAAGAAAAAGACAATACTGACGAATCAGACGAAGATACTATAGAGGAGATTAAAAGATTAATTGTTAATTTGCTGAGTGCAAGAGAAATGTCTACTCCAGAGTTAAGAAAGTATTTCAAGCTGAGCAATTCACAAATCTGGAAAGTTATTTCTGACTTAGAAAACGAACAAAAAGTTATAAGAACAGATAAAAAGAAAGGCAGAGCTGTAGTTTGGACTTCAGCTTAGTAGTTTCTATTCTATTTTTATTTTTGCGGTAAAATTATAAAAAAATATAAATTCGAATTGCATAAGACTCTAAGCCCGTCTGTGATTCCAATTCTTTTCTTTTGTATACATTCTTGAAAACATAATGTAACAAATATCGGGAAGTTGTTTGTCTTCATTATTTAACGTAATATATCTAAGAGCGTGATTAATTATAAAGATACATATCAACTCTGCGTGATAACTACTCATATTTTTAAGATTTTCTCCTGAAAATGAGATATCTAATCCATTTTGCTTGTCCCAAATTATTTCTACAAACATTTTTGGAAGAAATTCTTTTTTTATCCGCCAACCATTTGAAGTCTTCCAAACCTTTCCATGTATAAAAGTTGATAAAGGATCTTTATCATTATCGGTTAAAAATTCAAAGGGATGGCTTCTTTGAACTAAAACTTTTTTCATTAGTTCAGTTTTATTCTCGTAATCTTTTTCAAACGGTTCCTTATTTTCAAGCATTCTTTCCATGAAATCCATAATTATATCAATATAAGTTGCGCTATCTTCTCCTGGAACCATTGTTACTCTTTCGCCAGAAAAATAGAACTTAAATTCAGCTTCAATATCGTCGCCAAATTCGTCACCAAAATACGAATACGCCATGTGAATATCGACTTCAGGAAACATTTCAATCGTTATGGACCAATCTTCGTTAAATCTCAGATTTTCAATTTTGCTTCCTAAGTGTTCTTGTACTATATTTTTTAACTTATCAATTTCAATGTCAATAAACAATGAATATTTATCTTTACTTATATCTTCCAGTTCTTTTTCGTGTGGACCTCTTACTCCCGTAGCGTCAATTTGTCCTATAGTCCAAAATTTTTTCTTTTGATTGGCCATAAGTATTAAAATTAATTTCTTTTTTTGAATTTTCCTATAAAAAATCCTTGAGTACGATGAATTAAAGGATGGAGCCTTCCTATCCCGGGGATTTCTTTACCTTTAATTTTATAACTAGGAGAAAACCATTCTGGGAGATCTAACGGTATTAAATGCTCCAGAATTTTAATTATTTGTTGTTCCCCTTCTTCGGGATAAAGGCTACACGTAGAATATACTAAAATTCCCTCAGGTTTCAATAATTTTAAAGCAGAGTGAAGAAGTTTTTCTTGCAAGGTAATGTTCTGATACAAAAAACCTCTATTTTGCCTCCATTTAAGCTCTGGATTAGTTAAAAGGGTACCACTTCCAGTACATGGGGCATCAAGCAAAATTTTGTCAAATTGCTGTGTTGTTCTAATAGGGGGATTAATACTGTCTGTATTTATCAAATGACAATTAGAAACATTTAATTCTAATAAAAGTTGTTTAGTAGAAAAACTTCTATCTTTACGAAATTCGTTTGCTATTATTTTCGCTTGGTTATTGCTAAATTGAGCAATTAAACTAGTTTTATTTCCCGGTGCAGCACACATATCGCAAATATAATCATTAGGTTTGGGATCTAAGACCTTAACAACAGCTGCAGATGCTTTATCTTGAAATATCAATTTTCCCGACTGATACCACTTACTTTTTAAAATCTTACTTTTTTGGGTTTTAGATATTAAAAATAATTCGGGAATCTCTCGATCTTGTTGTATGGAAATTTTATCTTTTTCGAAATCTTTCTTAAGTATCTCTATCGTAAGACGAGAATTATCTTCATTCTTTAATGCATTATAACGTACAAAGTTATCGAATTTGTTTAGATTATTTAAATAGTAGATATTTTTTTTTATCAATTCTAACGACATAACTGGTAAAAGACGATCAATAACGAATTGAGGTATAGCTTCCTTTATGCTTAATTTTTCTATCTCTGATTTATTAACTAAAGCTTTTTTCCAAGAAAATGATTTTTATAAATCTCTACTACCTTTCTACACCAATGAACTGTCTCC
>JBHLLE010000247.1:0-6036 GCA_048885945.1 Candidatus Hermodarchaeota archaeon
TGACAAACGACCCAAAAATTGTAAGCTTCTAGATTCTTGTACTACTTTAATAGAAAAGAGTACTTTTAAAATCTTAAAAAAATACATGAACAAGGGACCTAGTGCCGCACTCAAATTACTAAAGAAATATGATGAAGTCTCAACTAATTATATAAAAACAGGAAAGTGTCCAGATGAAAAATGTTTGGATAATTCATTAAAGATCATAAAATCATTAGAGGACATCTTTAGATCCTCAGAACAAACTTTTATTAAACAGACCAAAGACCTATTTTCACAAGTAAATGAATATTGTATGTCTGAAGGAACTGAAAAGAATGAATGTAAACTTCTCTCTCCATTAACGAATGAAACCAGGTTAAAAATCTTAAAAGTACTAAATAGAGGAGGAGCATATTATACTCAATTAGAACGAAATGTAGGTTTAAAAGGTGGACATTTTCATTTTCATTTAAATAAACTCATTAATGCAGGTTACATCTCTCAAGAAGAAGAGAAAGGTCCTTATTTAATTACTACAAGAGCATTAAAAGCTCTGAAATTTATGCACGATATGAAACAAGAATTTCTAATAGAAAATATAGTTAAATAACATTTCTAATAGTATGGATAAAATGGAAGTTTCTAGTAGTGCAGTAAATAATTTTTTAGTAAAAGAAGAATTATTTTAGAAAAATATGGTTTGATAATTAAAGAAAGGAAGTACAATCCCACTCAATATCATTTAAACAATTACGGGTACACAATTTTACAAATTTTACAATATTTTAGAGATTACTACAATTATAACGCTTTATAATTTTTCTTTTAATTTTCCTAACTCATTTTGATTTTTAATTATTGGTAAATTTGCTGAATAATTATTAGAATTTGTTATCAGTTCTGCGATCATAGCAGTTATTCTTTCAGTTCCAGATTTTGATTCAATAGATTTTGCAAACTCCTTAATATTATTTACATTAAAATCTTCTACATAAAAAGGAACACCTTTAGTTAATTCTTCAAGAAGAAATTGGTATGATAAATCAGCGTTCCTTTCGTTTTTAACTAATGGCTCATCGGGTTCTTCAAAAGTATAGGAAACTTCCGTCCAACGAGAACCTTCAGAATTTGCGGGAATCATCCCAAATATGTAATCAGAATTATATGTCCAAAATGGAGTAAAATCCGCAACATCATATGAAGCGTCGACTATCGCTTTAAATTCTTCACTCATATTAAGACCAACTTGTAGGTTTTAATTAAGTTTTTCCTTTTATAATATTATAATATTAGTTATTTAAAAAATTTTCAAAATCACCATTTAACATATGTATTTAGTTGACAATTACGGATAGGAGACCAATTAATGCGAGTATTAGATTATGGGAAATTAGCTATAGAAATCCAAAGTTGGGTTAAAAATTACGTAGAAAACGCTAACGCTAAAGGAGTTGTTATAGGGCTTAGTGGGGGGATAGATAGCGCTGTTACAACCGCTTTATGCGTAAATGCGTTAGGAAAAGAGAATGTGTTGGGATTAGGATTGCCAATTGAGTCTATTTCCCAGGATCTTGAAGATGCTAAATTAATAGCGAATTATTTGGGCATTTCTTTTTTAGAATTAGATTTATCGCCAGTTTACAAAGCGCTATTGCAGATTCTACCAAACGAAACTAAATCTAATCAAATAGCAACAGCTAATATTAAACCTCGGCTAAGGATGACAACGATCTATTCTATTGGTCAATCAAAAGGGTATCTTGTAGGAGGAACGGGGAATAGACCGGAAATAGCGATTGGATATTTTACTAAATATGGTGATGGAGGAGTTGATTTCGAGCCGTTAGCTTCTCTATATAAATGTGAAGTAAGAGAAATCGCAAAAATTCTTGGAATACCAGAAAAAATAATCACAAAATCACCAAGTGCAGGGCTCTGGCAAGGACAAACTGATGAAAGTGAAATTGGTATGACATACGATCTATTAGATGAAATATTATATAGAATTGATCATTATTTGGATTTAAACGATTTAAACGCAGAAAGCGTTAAAAAAGTAATAAATATGATGGAATCGGCTGAACATAAGAATGAAATGCCCCCTTTCTTTAAAATCGTCAATAATTAAGTACTCATCAACAAAACGCATCAATATTAAATTCTTTTTTTTTAATTTTATTAAGATATAGAAAGTCCATATTCAAGGATTTTCCTTTTAATTAAATCAAAAGTATAAGTTAAAAATTTACCATGTTTTACAAATGAAACTTCTTAGAGATATCACTTTTTAAAGGTTATGAAGATTAAATAAAAAAGATTCTCTTACAGATTAGCAATAATTTTTCTAATACTGGTTATTCTTGCGCTTATTTCGTTTAATTGAGTTTTAAGTCCATCGCTTCTAGAATTAAATTCATATTCGTCAATAATTCCCCTTCCATAATTATTACTTAAATCTTTATAACTTTTCTCAAGAGAATACCTCCTTCCTTCAAGAGCAATTAATTCTTGATATAATGAATCTTTATCTGTCGGTAAAGGTTCGCTGCTGACTTCAGTGGTAGATATACTTATTGAAGGGGTAATTGGAGGTAATTCTTGAGGTTTACTAAGAATAACTTCTTCCTTTTTCGCATCTTCTTTAGTAGTAAATATTTTTTCCTCAAATTTTTCCTCGATGGGCGTTGAATCTTCGACAGTTTTAGAACTCATAGAAGAAAAGACATTGAATAAGTCTGTTCCCGTGGATTTTATCTCATCAGTGTCTATTTCTTCAACACTAATAGGAGTAATTTTTGGTTTTTCACTAATAAAAGGTATTAATTCTTTCTGCTCGTCGATTTCAGGCTCTTTTTCCAGTTCTTTTTCAGGAATAGGTTCTAAATCCATAAGTACTTTAGGTTCTTCAGAAATTTCAGCGACTATCTTAGTTTTTTCTTCAGGAAGTTTTAATTCTTCGGGTTTTTCTAAGGGTAAAGGTGTCAATTCTGTTGATTCTTCCCATTTTTTCATTATATCGGGTTTTTCTACGGATATCGGTGTGAGTTCAATTTCTTCTTCTATTTCTAATTCTTCTTCAGTAAGAGGGATCTCAGGCGCTTCAAAAGGTATTTCAGACAAGGTTTCTTCGCTTGGAGTTTCTTCGATTATTGGAGTAAATTTTGGTTTTTGTGTTTTTTCTATCGTCGTTTTAAGTTCTTCCAATTGTTGTAATGCGATTTTAGGAATAGCAACTTTTTCAATATCTTCTGGGGGTGTAGAAGGTTCTATGGGTTTAGAGGGCGCCGTAGGTATAGAGGGCGCCGTAGGTATAGAGGGCGCCGTAGGTATAGAGGGCACCGTAGGTATAGTAGGTTCTATAAGCGGTTGTAAAGGAATCTCTGATGTAATATCCTCAGGTTTTGGAGGAATTTTAATGTGTGGCGCTATTTCTGGTTTTGATATTGAAGGAATTTTAATTTTTGGAGGAGCTAATTTTACGTCTTTTTTAGGAGTAATTTTTTGAACGACTTCCTTTTTAGAAAGCTCTTTTATCTTACTTTCTTTATTGTTTAACTCCTTCTTAAGATCTTCAATGGTGTCTTTTAAGTTATCAATTTCACCCTTGAATTGTTCAGTTACCTGAAAGACAATATTAGAAATATCTATTTGAGGAGGTTCTGCTTTTGATTCTACATTATTTGTCAATTCTTTATTTTCTTGAATTTTTGGCTCTAGTTTGGGTACTGTTTCCTTGATTGCAATTATCTTTAGAAAGTTATCAATTGCTTCGGGTAATTCTTTTGTCTCTTTAAACCAGAGTTCTAGTGTATCCCATCCATCTAATTTATTAATTATATCCTCAATCAGATTCACGTGTTCTGAATAATACCCCAAATCCCTTAAATTTTTAAAACATTTAATTAAATTTTCTCTAGCTTCGATTTCCTCATCCGGAGTAGGTTCTTGATCCGTTAACAGTAAATAAATATTTTTTATTTCTTGGGTTATTCCTTCTTTGCTCATATAAAACCACGCCAAAAATTAATTGGTCTCTAAAGAATATATAGACCTCTAAAATATAAGAAAATTTTCAACAATATATTTGTTTGTAATATATGGATTTATAAGGTTAATATTAGGAAAATTGCTCAATTGAGAGAGATTCTCAATTATAATCAATAATTTATTTTTTTCCAAGCTTTTTTCATCGTTGGATTTCTACTAAGAAATTCATTAACTATTTCCTTCGGAACTCGATTAAAAAAACAAGAAAAATTAATACATTTAGCACATCTTCTTTTAATTAAAACGCCAAGAAAGATTGTTAAGCCAATCGATGTAAGTATTAAAAATATATATCGTCTCCCTAGGATCATAAAAATAAATGGGTATCCAAAAAAGATAAGAAAACCTATCAATAGTTGGATTTTTTCATTACGGTTGATAGGTTCAGGGTGATATTTCCACACTTTTAAACATCCGTAATTACCAATACAACGAATAAAGCGCCCTTTTTTAGCATAAAAGGGGCAATGGCTACAAAGAATTCGAATTTCCCAGAATTCAAAAAAAATAACCCAAAAAATAAACCAACCCAAAAGAAACCATGCATAACCTGCTAATATTACTCCCAATATAGCGGGAATTGCAAACAATAGAAATAAAATTATAAATGAAAGTAAATACTTTAGTTTGAATTTGCAAATTAAAACGCTGTCCAACGAACAGTCAACACATACATTATCATTTTTCCACGTACATATTTCATTTTGAGAATTTAATGGAATTTTTGAGTTCATTATATCAAAAATGACGAGTTTCCAATTTAAATTTACTCTATATTCTAACTTTATTTGGGATAATCTCTGTAATGCAAATTAAAAAATTTAAAAAAATTTTAATTTAATTAGATAATGATTCGTCCACAATTTCTCTAAACTTGACTTAACTAGTTTTTTTATAGAAATTAATTATATTAATATTAACAGTGATAATATAAATAAAAAAAAAGACTGAAATGATAACTATGGGAAAAACTAAAGTAAAAAAGCATAAGAGAAAAGCACATACAAGAAAAATATCTCCAACAAAAACAACTAAAGTGAAATCAACTAAAGTAAAATCGCATAAACGAAGAAAACCAAGATAAACCTTGCTTTTGATTAATCGCTATAAAATTTTAGAAATTTTATTCATTAATATTATTAAAAGATATTAGGTATTCCAAATTTTTACGATAGCAAGGTTAAGAAATGATAAGAAAAATCTAAATAAAAGAGAGATATTAAGATTAGAGTTAAGGAGATTGACTTTTTTACACCCTACGTCCTCTGTGACCACCCTTTCTACGGCAGTGGTCATGACTCTTAGGCGTAACTTCTTCGATCCTTCCAATCTGTAATCCTGATCTTGCTAGTGCACGGATGCAGGCTTGTGCTCCAGGTCCAGGCGTTTGAGATTTATTACCCCCTGGAGCTCTTACTTTTATATGGACTCCTGTAATTCCTTTATCTCGGAGCTCATTCGCGACTCGAAACCCACATTGCATCCGGTAGTTATTCGATATAAATAACTATATCGCGGCATATGGGGAAGATTCATCGCGATCGGCTTTCGTGACCATCCCACCTGTGCATTTTGCAAAAGTTTCAGCTCCAGAAAGGTCTGTGGCTGTTACAATTGTGTTATTATAACTGGAAAGGATATGGACAACTGCAAATTTTAGTGTACCTTTACTCATATATTTTCATACCTTATTTATTATTTAACTTGTAAATGGACTCGTAGGGGCAAAACTAATCAAGTCTTCTTCTTCTTTTTTTACAATGTAAGAAGGAGAGTTAATTCGTTTATTGCCTACTTGAATGTGATTGTGAACAATTTTTTGTCTTGCTTCGTAAATTGTGGTTGCAAGACCTTTATCATAGACCAGAGTTTGTAATCTTCTTTTCAAGACGTCTTCAACGGTTAGAAGTAATACATCGTCAAATTCTGCTTCTGATCCCAGAATTCCTAAGCGTTGAAGTTTTTTTATTAACGTTTGTTGGACCACAAGAGCTTCTTCTTCAGTTA
>JBHLLE010000248.1:0-6029 GCA_048885945.1 Candidatus Hermodarchaeota archaeon
AAATTTCTTAGTTTGTAAACTTAAAAATCAATATAATACAGATGAAAGTTTAAATTTCCAAGTCAATATTTGTATTTTATGAATAAATTAAACGTAAAAAAAGTGATAATACACAAAACAGGAATATCTTTTTTTATAAATGAGGGTAAAATACAAGGAAACGGTACTTTTGAAATTGAATTCAAAATCGACGAAATGAACGATGTGCTAAAATCTCTTTTTGTTTTAGATACCAGTGAAAAAGGATATATTTCGTCAATTTCTTACGATGCTGCTCTTGATACTTCTCAATTATTAAAGACAATAATGCTTAATATTCCCGATTCTAATTCATTCTCTTCGTTAATAACTCAAATTAAAGGCGCAAGCATATCCTTAACAGTCGGAAGTAGTGAAAAAATTTCTGGTATAATAATGGGTATAGAATTTATTGAAAAAATAACAAATGAATTAAAAGTTACAGAAAAACTGCTTTCGATGGTGAAGGACGATGGTGTCATTACAAAAATCCCTTTTTCAGAAATAACCTCCTTTGAAATTTTAAACGACGATTTAAAGAAAGATTTGAAATTCTTCCTTGATACGGTTATAGCAGGAAAGAAAAAAGATTCAAAAAAAATAGTTATCAACTGTGAATCGGGAGGAGACTCAGCTGAGCGTACTATAGTAGTAAGTTATATAAGAGAGAGCCCAGTCTGGAAGACTTCATATCGGTTAATTATGAGTAAACAGCAAGCTTTAGATAAAAAATGTCTTTTAAGTGGATGGGCGTTAATTGAAAATATATATAACCAAGATTGGGAAAACATTGAATTATCTCTCGTAGCGGGTATGCCCGTATCGTTTATTTACGATTTTTATAGACCAATTTATATTCAAAGGCCTAAAATTCAGCCTCCTAAAGTATTGAGTGCTCGTCCTACTGATATAGAGGAAGGTTTGGAGACGGAAAAATTTGCGGATTATGAAATGATGAGGGAAGAGGCGGAAGCTATACCTAAACTTGCAAAGGCTAAAGTAGCTACAAGAAGAGCCCCTGCTGCACCTCCTGCAGGTGGATTTGGCGCAAGAGGGGCAGCATTTGCGGCAGATATGGACGAGACAACGCTATTAAATAAGGTAAAATCTCAAACGGCAGCTCAAACCAAGGATCTTGGAGAATTATTTGAATACAATATTAAAAATCCTGTTACAATCAAGAGAAAACACAGTGCACTAGTTCCCATCCTCACGGAAGAAATTGAAGCAAAAAAAATACTGCTTTATAATAAACAGGAACACGATAAAAACCCAAATGCGTGTCTTGAAATAACGAATAATTCAAACTTAACTTTAGAACGAGGGCCTGCTACAATCATTTACGATAATAATCTTGCAGGTGAAGCGATTATACCTTTCCTAAATAAGGGAGATACCCGTTTATTAAATTACGCGGTAGAGCAAGCAGTAATTGTTAATTACGAAGAATTCACTCAAAATAAAGATGTTCATCGAATCTCGTTTGGAGGGGCCTATTGTTACGAATATTACTTTACAAATTTAAGAACGCTCTACAAAATTAAAAATAAGACTGAAGAAGAAAAGGTGCTTTATTTAGATCATCCTAAAAAATCAGGTTATAAAATTCTTAAAAGTCCTATGGAACCAGAAGAAACTACTAATTTTTGGCGTTTTAAACTAACATTAAAACCGAAAGATGCGGTAAAGTTTGAAATAGAAGAGCGAAAAGAAAATTATTCTAGCTATTATCTTTATAATTACTCTAAAGACGATTTATTAAAACGAGTTGAATTTTACATAAGACAAAAATTCATAAATGAGATGTTGGAAACTCAATTGCGAGAAATTGGGGAAGTTATCGGTAAAAAAAATGATTTAACCGTAAAAAAATCGAAACTAGAAGAAGAAAAATATCAAATGACCGATGAACAAGCACGATTAAGAGAAAACATCTCTGTTTTAGGTAACACTTCTCAAGAAAACAATCTGCGAGAAAAATACGTAAAAAAATTAAGTTTACAAGAAGAGAGGTTCGAGAAAATTTCTAACGAAATTGAAAAA
This sequence comes from Candidatus Hermodarchaeota archaeon, assembly GCA_048885945.1. Lineage (GTDB taxonomy): Archaea > Asgardarchaeota > Lokiarchaeia > Sigyniarchaeales > SOKP01 > LW40-45. Next base: position 2,062 of record JBHLLE010000248.1, read on the forward strand.
CTAGATCAAGAGCTAATCACCGTAGAAAAAGAAATTGAGCAGAAGATTGAGAAATTAAAATCAGATTAATTAAAATTTAAATAATTATTTTGTTTATCTTACTTTTTTTTTAATTTAATACTTTTAATTATTAGAATTGATGCGTAAAATTTTTATTAAAATTGTTCTACTTTTTTAATAATTCGTTTAAAATTTAAAGTATAAATTTTGATATGGCTATCAAACAGGCGCATACAGGGTTCCGAAGTCTTCCTTACCGAAGTGGGATTATTTATAATTGGGTAACTAGTTGTTTATACGATCAAGATAAGAAATTCATCACTATAGCTAAACTTATAGGTGATGGTTCAAAATCCGTAATGGATTTACCGTGTGGTACTGGGAAATTAGCAAAATTTTTGCATCCAAATACCACCTATATTGGTTATGACCTTAATCACCGATTTTTAAAAAAAATTGTTAACGATTTTCAAAAAGGAAAGATAAATTTAAGAAAAGTAATACTAAAACAATATAATATTTTCGATTTTGATAAATATCCAAAAAATGATCAAGATGTAATAGTTTTTTGCGATATTCTTCACCATGTGTATAACAAAACTAATAACAAACATATTGAATTGGTTGAAAATGCGAAAGAGCACGCAAAAAAAATAATAATATGCGAACCAATTACTATAAACCCTGAAGATATAAATGGGAATAATTTCTTAGGGCGCTGGACGTTAAGAGTATCTAAGCATTTACCTGATAAAATAATAAAATATTTAGACTTCTTCTTAGCAGATAACGATGGAATCAATTCGTACGAGCATAGGTCTGGGTGGAAACACAACGAGACAAGCCTTAAAAATCTCTATAACGAATTGGGATTTCAAAAAATGTACGACTTAACAGACGAATGTATTGGTGTATGGGAGCGTTAAGAAATTGGTTTAAAAAACATCTTAGTTTTAAACTATAACTCTAATTTTAAAAATTAATCAAGATATTTATTTATAAACTTATAATATAATCATATTAAATTTTAAAAAATAAACTAGATTAATATTTGAGGCTTTTTTAACAATTGAAGATAACTCTTAGCTTATGGGACATTGGTGGACAAGAAAGATTTGATTTCTTCAAAACTGATTTTTTTAAAGGAACTGCGGCAGTAGGTTTAGTATTCGATTTGACTCGACCAGAAACCTTAAATAAAATCACTGTGTACATGGACGATATTCGAGAAAGATCTGGTAATATTCCCATTGTTTTAGTTGGTAATAAAAGCGATTTGAAACAAAAAGTTGGTCAAACAGTTCAGAGAAAAGATTTAATACAAATAGTTAATCGAAATAATTTAATCGATTATATAAAAACATCTGCGTTAGAAAATCTAAATGTAGATATGTTATTTAAAACTTTAGCTTTTGCTGCTCTCTTAGATATGAGACCTAGATTAGGTGAAGTAATAGATAATGATGATTTCAGATATAAAATCTTACTAGTAGGAGACGCATCTGTTGGGAAAAGTTCGTTAATCAAAACCTTTATTGAGAGGGAATTTGAAGAACATTACAAATTAACTGTTGGTTTAGATTTATTAGTAAAGCAAATTATTATTCCGGACGATGAATTACCTAATGAAGCAATTGAAATAATTAAAGGTGCTATAGTCTCTGAAAAGAAGAGGCTTAAACAAATCCGAAAATTAGAAAAAATTAGTAAAGTTAAAGCTGAACAAAAAGGAACTACTGAAGCCCCTATTGAAGAAGAAATTTCAGACGATAAATTATTGAAAAAATATAAGAGATTAAAAAGAAAAAAATTTGTGTATATTATTCTACTCCTTTTTATTCTTATAATTGCTTTCTTAATTTTTATTAATTTTATGTTCTAGTTTTTAAAAATTAATTAATCTTGATATTGATTCAATACAAAACTTAATCTATTGAACGTAAATAACTATTTTGGTTATATATTCGTCTTATTATGAAATTTGTTTTCTATATTGTCTTAGTAGTAAGCATAAGAATAAAAAGTTAGTTATTACTTGTATTTATTAATGGTTTAGTAATTTAAATTTTCTAATAAAAAAAAAAAAAATAAATTATGCATCATTTATTATCAAATATTTCTTAGGTGAAAAAAATGAGTATAGATAAATTGCAAGAACAAGTTGATAGTTTATTGGAAAAAAGAGATGCATTGGAAGAAAAATGCGATACATTACCTCAATGTGAAGAAGACGATGGATGCAATACTTGCAAAGTATATAAAGAAATAGAAGAAATTGACCAAAAAATCGAGGAAATAGAAGACAAAATTGAATCTCTGATGGGAGAAGAGGAAGAAGAATAATTTATTTAATTTTCTAAACCAAATTCTAATGTAATTTTATTTTCTTTTTATTTAATTGAATTTTTTTATTATCTTACTTAATTACTTCTAAAAAAGTTAAAAAATAAATTCACATTTTCCTTACTATACAGCTTTTATGTATAAATTCAAAATTAAAAACCTAAATAACCAAATTAAAAGTGGAAAAAAATGCCGGTGGAAAAAACTAAATATGCGCAAGCTATTAATGACGAAATTATGGAAAAGTTTAGCCTTAAAAACCGTTATGCTTTTTTAAATAACAACTTAACCTCTGCTTTATCCCCAGACGAATTTAACTTTTTACGTGAAGTTCAGAGATTTTGCTTGAGATTTGAAAAGAAAAATAATATAACTCATGGACCTGATGAAGATGTCTATGATTGGGTTCCCGCTTTTGGAGAGAAAGGTTATATCACGCGTCAGCATCCTTTTACTGAATGCGATTTAAACTATAAAGAACATGGATTAGCAATGGATTTCATGCGAAATCTTGCTATTGATATGTTTGATCCCCAATTCGCTATGGGAGGCGGAGCTACGGTTCTAGCCATTAACCCTGTTCACGAACATCACGATAATGTACCAGTAAGAGTCGAAGCATTAAAAGATATGGTCACTGGTGTAAGTCCAGGAGCGATTCTCATAACTGAACCTGAAAGAGGTTCTGACGCCGTCCATCAGCTTACCACATGTACAGAACAGCCAGATGGTGGCTTTATACTTAACGGAACTAAAATCTTTAACACCAACGCTCCAAAGTCAAAATGGCTTGTAGCGTACGCGACTGCTGAACAAAACAACGGTAATACTATGGCCCAATTCTTAATTAATACAGAGTGGGAAGGATGTAACATTGAGCGTGTATACATCCCATGGGTACCAAAACTCTTCCTTGGTAAAGAAACTTTAACAAATCTAAAAGTTCCAAGTGAATACATCCTAGGACCAGTAGGTACCGGACGAGACCATTTATTTGAAGGATTAGTACCTGAAAGAATTGCCATCGCTGTGATGTCCATATGTGAATGCTGGGGCGCACTATCTCACGCAATAATTTACGCAAACTTGAGAAAACAATTTGATAAAATGATCTTGCTCTTCCAAGGAGTCGGTTTTCTTTTAACTGACCTATGGGCAAAAACAACTAATTTAACCTTAGGATTGCTCAAGTTCTGCGAGTTATACGACGAGAAAAAAGAAAAATTCGGTGGAGAATTACCTAAAAATATTGCTCAAGTCATGGTTGCCAGTGCTAGTCAATTAAAGTATCACTCGACTATGCTTTCAAAAGATGTATGCTACGAGTGTGCTAACAATATGGGTGGAGCTGGCTTATGTGATAACACATTAATGCACGATTATCTAAACATTTCTCGAATCCAGGAAATTGTGGGAGGAAGCCGTCAGATCCAACAGTATATAATGTCGATGGCCCTCAGAACTCTGTACAAAATGTCCGTATAAAAAATTAATCTTATATTTATTATTTTTTTTCCTTTTTTTTTCTTATTTCTTTCACGCTAAAATTTAATAGAACATTGAATTATGAAGTTAATTAATTATATTAAAAATAAGCAAGAAAAAACTTTTTTATCAAATTTTTA
>JBHLLE010000249.1:0-6018 GCA_048885945.1 Candidatus Hermodarchaeota archaeon
CAACAAGTTCAAGACTCATTGTGGCCGCATCAAGACTTAACTGACTGATCCCCAGGAAATCCAAAAACGGTGCATCGGTGAGAGATTTCGCCACATTCAAAAAGAGACCCAGGAAAAAAAGGGTAAAGAAAGTAATACGGGCCCAATTCTTTCTTTTCAGCATCATCTCTCGTTAATAGACCTTCCCTTATCATTTGTGAATATATTACTGCATTACTAGAAATTCCATCCTTTTGAATACACGCATGTTCACCCATACAATGCAATAAACAATCGAATCTTTTATCTTGAACAGAGGGATGTTCCCAATTTACTTCTGTTTTTAAAACTTCAACGATTTTATTTTCAGGCCATTCAATGAAGGATGAAAACCGAATCATAGTAACATTTCCACTTTTAAATGAATAGGGATAATCAGGAGGTGGAATCTTAACAGAATACAATTTCATTTGTTTATTGAGTTTTCTATCGTAATAGAGATATTTAAAAAAAGATATGTATTTAATAATATCTAAGTTATAAAATTTGCATCGAAAAAAGAATCGTATTGCACGTTCAATTGTATCGTATTGTTTTAATGGATAATATTCCTTTAACGAAGCTCCATCGACTACAATAGGAATATTATGTTCTTGTGCATAACCAATTGCCACAGTTTGCAAGATTGGCACACATCCTCCGCATCCAACCTCAAAGCGACCAAGACGCTCTCCGTATCTTATCATAGCTTTTATTCTTTCTGCTTGAATTCTGTAATCTGCTCTTTTTATAATTAGCGGGATGTTTAAAGCTTTACAAACATTTTTTTGATTCCTTATAGCGATCTCAGCTTGCATACCTGAATCGTAATTTATTGCTACTGGATTTAGATTGCACTTCTTTTTAAGATAATACAAAATAAAACAACTATCTTTACCTCCACTTAAAGGTACTACACAATCGTATTTACCTTCTTGTTTTAGTGAATTAAATAACTCGATAAATTTATTTTCTCCTAAAAGTTCTTGGGGTTCGTAATTTGTGCATAAGTTACATATCCCCTCTTCATTAAAGGTCACACCAGGATAACCTTCAATGATTATACATTTTTTACATTTTTTCATATTTATAAAGAACAATGTTTATCTATTTATGAATAAAAAATCTGTGTATATAGTTTAATAATTTTCTTTATTAATTTATATTAGGAATAAATATATCAATTTAATCATTAATAGTTAATCTAAAACTTATCATTCTATAGATTTAATGGCAATTTTAAAAAGTATTAATTAAAAAATTTAAAAAATATTACCTACTTTTATGAAATTAAGGATTAAATTAAGTTGATTTATAAATTTAATAATACAAATGTAAATATTTCTTTAATTTACTCGAGATAAAATAGATCAAAAATCAGGGACATTAAAAATAAACAGTTTTATGTGGTATTTATAATAATGAATAAAAAGATTTTATATGTTGCTCGAGAATTTCCAAGTTATGCTAGAAAATCACTATTATTGAACCTGCCTGAAAATTTAAGAATCATAAATAAGAGTAAAAATAGTCCAATAAAATTACATGAGAAAAATCTGAGCAAAATAAAATTTTCTGAGATTTTAAAAATAATAGTTATGAAATTTTTTGATTTTTTTAATTTGCCTCTAATCAAAATTTTAATTCCCAATAAAAATCAATATTTTGATTATTATCTTGAAGATTTTGTCCTCCCTTTAACTAATAAAAAAGTTATTTTTTACCAGATTGAAAATGTTGGAGATTTTGTAGAATTTGATTTTAAAAAATTAAACTCAAGATTATGTTTGTATTTTATAAAAACATTTTTATTAAGTAAACGATGTAAGTATATATTTTGTATGACTGAAGCGGGTAAAACAACATGTTTACGAATGTTGAATATTCCGAAACGTAAACATTATAAATTTCAAGTTATATACCCAACAATGGAACCTGTTAAATCTAGAGAAAAGAAAGATAAAGGTGAAATTCAATTATTATTTATAGCTAATATTAATAAACTAGATTTAGACTATAATTTTTATATGAAAGGTGGAAAGCTTGCTTTACAAGCTTATCAAAGATTAAAATCCAAATATAAGAATCTAGTGATGGTATATAAAGGCTACATTCCACCAAAATATAAGAAAGAATTTGATAATTTAACAGATGTAAAATATTTCTCACATTTATCATACGACGAACTTTTCAAGCTTTATGAATCGTCTGATATTTTTATATTTCCTACCTATGGAGATACTTTAGGATTTACTTTTATAGAAGCAATGGCCCATGGGCTCCCAATAATTACCATAGATAACAATTTTGCCAATAATGAATTAATCATTAACGAAAAAACCGGTTTTACCGTTAAAACTTCCTTAAAGTTTTTAAAATATCCCCATATGAAAATTTATCCGGATTGGATAGCTAAAAAATTATGGTATAAAAATCTTCAAAAGGAAGACGATGTAGTAGGATTAAAAAATCTCGTTGAAAAACTCGAGATCTTGATCAAGAGTAAAGAGCTAAGAGAAAAGTTTGGAGAAAACGGACGGAGAAGGCTAGTCGATGGAGACCTATCCATCGCTCGTCGAAATAAAATATTGAATAATTTATTCAAGAATTAGAATAATATTTAAATTATAAAATAAATTCTTTAGCAGTTTTCTATTGGTTTATATCGAATTGCTTAAAAATTCCTATTTTAAAAAAGTGAAAAATATAAATCTTAAAAAAATGGAAACTGTGTATATTTAGAAAAAAATTAAAAAGGTGATTTCTTTTGCTTAAAAAAGTTAAGGATTACGGATATAATAAATACAAAAAAGTTAGATACAAAGTTAATAAGATAGCTGTCAAAATAAAATCAAAACATATTGAATTAGAAGATCTTATTACAGATTTTAAGAAACTGGGTGTAGAAAAAGGAGATATTTTATTTATTCATAGTTCATTAAAAAGGATTGGTTATGTAGTAGGAGGTGCTAAAACAGTTATTGATGCCCTACTAGAAACAATTGGTCAAGAAGGTACACTTGTGATTCCTACGTATCCATTACATAATACTATGTATGAACTATGTACTATGAAAAATTATGTTTTTGATTATAAAACAACCCCTACAGGATTAGGAACGATCCCTGCTGAATTTTTAAAATATAAAGGTATTTATAGAAGCATTCATCCTACTCATTCTATCTCTGCGATTGGCAGAAATGCTAAAGAGATCACGGAAAGTCATCATATTGGTGACAAAGCATATGGAGAGAATTCACCATGGGCAAAATTAATTGAAATGAATGGAAAATTTTTAGGAATAGGAATATCATTAGGTCCAACAACTCAATATCATTATGTTGAGGATATAATGGGAGAAAAATTCCCAATAAAAGTAAAAGTCGATAGAATTTATACTATAAAATGTAAAATTGATGAAAACAAATATATAGATGTTAAGGTTCAGCCATTAGATCCAGAAGTAGCAAAAAAAAGAATAGATCAAAAAGAAAACTCATTCATTAGAGATTTCTATTGGGACATATTTAAAAATATAGGTGTTTTAAAAATTGGTAAAATAGGGGAATCTATTTCGTGGTGGGCAAATGCTAGAGAGTTTATGAAAGTTTTATTTAAATTAGCTAATTTAGGAATCACTATTTATTCTACTAAAGAAGAATTAAAAAATAAAAATCTATATCCTTTTGATTATAAGTTAATGGAAAGTGAATAGAAAGTTAATATCGATTCAATTTTTGTTCTAATACATAATATTTAATATGAATAATGTGAATAATGTGAATTAATTTGAATATTTAGAAAAACAACATTATAAGTGAACGAGGATATTATTATTTTTAAAAATTAGTAATATTCAATAGATTTAAAATATTTTTTTTAAAAAAATATTCTATTGAAATAAGAAGAGAAAAATATGAAAAAAGTTCTATTTTTGTTAGATAGTATGAAAACTGGCGGAGGAACCGAAAGGATTTTATCTCTATTAACAAATGGTATTGCTAATAAATATGAACTATCGATAGTTACTATTTATGATTTTGAAGACCGTCATCTTTTTAAAGGAAAATATTACTCTTTTCGTGAAAATATTAAGGTTAGTACCAAATTTTTAAGTTTATTGAGAATTCATAATTTTATAGTTTTTTTTAAAATATATAAAGCAATTAAATCGATTTCCCCCGATCTAATTATATCTGTAATGGATTATATGAATATCCTTACGGTTTTTATGAAATCGCTTTTTCATATTAAAATTCCCCTTTTAATTTCCATTTGGTGTAATCCAATCATTGAATACAAATCTAAACCAATTTATGTCTTACTTATTAAAATTTTATACCGCATCAAAACTATTTGTAGAATAATAACGGTTTCAAAAGAATTAAATAATCTTTTAGAAAGGGATTATCATATTAAGAAAGAAAAATTTCAAACTATTTATACAGGAATAGAAGTCCAAAAGATTAAAAAATTGAAAAATGAGACAATTGTAGAGGATTCTGAGATTTTTCTAAATGACAAGATAATTAAGTTCATTACTGTTGGGAGATTAGTTGATGCAAAAGGACACAAACATCTAATTGAAGCTTTTTTTAAAGTAAAAAATGAATTACAGAATTCAGTACTAATAATTAGGGGTAATGGCCCCTTAAAAAAAGACATTTTAAAACTAATAGAAAAAAGGGGTCTTGAAAATGAAATATTCTTTCTTGGTGTTAAAAAGAATATATTCAAATATATCGCAAGAGCAGATATATTTGTGCTTTCTTCTGAACGAGAAGGATTTCCTACGGTTTTACTTGAAGCATTAGCATGTGGAGTTCCAATTATTTCAACTGATTGTGATACGGGGCCAAAAGAAATTTTAGACAATGGAAAATATGGTTTATTAGCAAAAAATAAGGATTCTCAAGATCTGGCTCAAAAAATGATAAAATTAGCAAAAGATAAAGATCTCCAAAAAAAGTATTCAGAATTATCTTTAAAAAGAGCTGAATTTTTTGATATTAAATATAGTATAGATCAATGGATTGATTTAATAAATAGCTCGATTAAAGATAACTGATAATAATTTTTATATATAATCCTTAAAAAATTAATTGACACTTAATTAAAGATAGAAAAAATAGAATTTTCTTTCCCTTTAATTATCATTTAATAGATTTTGGATTGAATTTTAATTTCAAGCATCATCGAATCACAAAAAAATTTAGTAGCCCAGTTAGGAAATCTAAAAGGATTATACTTACCCCATATTGGATCTGAACCCTTGATAGCTCCATCAATTTCCTTAAATTTATGATTTAAAATTTGATTTTGTTTTAAATAGTTATTTAATTTCACTGCATTCACCAGAAAACGATTATTTTGATATATTTGAAAGAGTTTAAACCATATTATTGCTAATTGGGCATTTCCAGTGAGACAGCTATAATAGTCATTACTATGCCAATTAGAATCAAAAGTAGCAGGCAGAAAATGGTCTCTTTCAAATATGTTTAATAGTTCCAATGACGATTTTAGAGCTATGGTTTTATATTTCTCATTTTCTAAAATAATACCGGATTCTAAAAATCCTCGAATTGCATAAGAAATTGTATGCAATAATGGATTTCTGTTTAGAATGAAAGCATTATTTGTAAACCAATAATTTTCATTAACTTGTTTAATTGCCCAGTTTAGATTATTAATCGCAACTTTTCTAAAAATTTCTTTTTTTGTTAATTGAAATAATTCTAATAAAGCCCAAGCCACTCGAGTATTGTATGTGTGAGGAACATTATTAAAACAATATTTTACCCAATTTCCATTTTTTTCTTGAGTTTTTTCTAAAAAGATACCAGCTTTAATGGCACTATTTAAATAAAGATCTTTTTTAAATTCTTTATATGCTCTCAGTAATCCTAAAATAACTTGTCCAGTATTGAAAATTGTGGCTTCTCGTGATTTTATCATTACACCTCCTTTAAATCCTCCATGTTCTAATTGTAATGAACA